>JBCDJE010000649.1:0-3035 GCA_038748185.1 Bacteroidota bacterium | reverse complement strand
GCTCTACCGATCTGGAAAATGACTTTCAGGAGCTACTTTAAATATTTAGCTCTTTAAACTCACTACTTTACAATTGTTTTTCACCAAATCTACTTTTGCAATGAGTTCTTCTCGAGAACTGCCTGTAATGGTTACATGCCCCATTTTTCTAAATGGTTTGGTAATTTTCTTACCATACAAATGCACATGCACCCCTGAAGTAGAAAGTATTTTTTCTATTCCTTGATAATGTGCTTCCCCCTCAAAACCCGGTTCTCCTAATAAATTAACCATCGCTGCTTGAGTAACTATAGCCGTATCTCCAGAAGGTAGATTTAATATTGCACGCAAATGTTGCTGATATTGCGAAGTGATATTGGCTTCTATAGTTTGGTGGCCACTATTATGTGGGCGAGGAGCAATTTCATTAATCAATACATTATCATCTTGATCTATAAACATTTCTACGGCTAGAAGTCCTACAAAACCCAAACTATTTACTAATGCTAATGCTAAGTCTTTCGCTTTTTCTGCTAACTCAGAAGAAATTTCAGCAGGGGAAATAAGGTAGTCAACTAAATTCTGACCTTCGTGGTAAACTAATTCTACTGGAGGGAATGCACTGGTAACACCTTCAATATTTTTTGACACAGTTACAGCAATTTCCTTCTTTATAGCTACTGCCTTTTCTAATAAGCCAGCTCCCGGTAATGCATGTGCTATATCTGAGACTGAATTAATTTTTTGTACTCCTCTGCCATCGTAGCCATCACGAGCACTTTTCTGGAATGCAGGTAGAAAATGAGCATATTTAGTTATATCTTCTGGTGTATCTAGTAAAACAAAATCAGAAGTAGGAAAACCATTCTCTTTATAATATTGCTTTTGCAGGCGTTTATCCTGAATCATGCTAATAATATCAGGCTGGGGATAAACTTTTACTCCTTTGCTCTGTAAATGTTTTAGCGCATCGGTATTGACTTTTTCAATTTCAATTGTCAAGACATCTAAATCTTTCCCAAAAGCCACTACAGTAGTATAATCTTGTAAAGCTCCCTGAGTGAAAAAGGGTGTTAATTGACTACAAGGAGCTTCTTTATCGGGGTCGAGTATATGCAAGTTAATATTCAAATCCATTGCAGCTTGAAGCAGCATTTTACCTAACTGCCCTCCACCTAATACACCTATTTTAAGACTTGTAAATGCTTTCATAAAAAATATTCATATGTTTTTTTAATTGGGTTTAAACATCGAACCCGATATCTTTTCTAAAATATTTTCCTTCAAACTGTATGACTTCCGCAGCTTTATAAGCATTTGTAAGTGCTTTATCTTTACTGTCTGCTAAAGCAGTAATGGATAAAACCCTTCCACCATTGGTTGTCACTTTATCAATTGAATTATGGGTTGTTCCTGCATGGAAAAGGATAACATCTATTGCATCATCAAAACCACTCATTTCTTTACCTTTGGGATAACTATCGGGGTAACCTCCTGAAACTAGCATTACTGTTGCGGCTACCTTTTCCTCAATTTCCAATTTCTCTTCAGCAAGTCTTCCGTTTGCTGTAGCTTCCAATAAAGTAACAAGATCACTTTTAATGCGTGGGAATACTACTTCCGTTTCAGGGTCACCCATTCTGACATTGTACTCAATTACATAAGGCTCTCCTTCAACATTCATCAAACCTATAAAAATGAAGCCTTTATAATCAATCCCTTCTTTTAGAAGTCCATCTATAGTTGGTTTTACCACTTTATTCTCTACTTTTTGCAGAAATTCACCTTTGGCAAATGTAACAGGAGAAATAGCTCCCATGCCACCTGTATTAGGCCCTGTATCCCCCTCGCCAATTCTTTTATAGTCCTTTGCTTCAGGAAGAATTAAGTAATCTTTCCCATCAGTTAAGACAAAGACAGATAACTCAATACCCGACAAATACTGTTCGATTAGCACATTTTTACTTGCTTCGCCAAACTTACCCTCAAGCATTTCTTTTAATGCAAGTTTCGCTTCCTCCAAAGATTCAGTAATAATTACTCCTTTACCAGCAGCAAGTCCATCAGCTTTCAGTACATAAGGTGCTCGTTGTGTTTCCAAATAATCGAATCCTGCTTGTATAGTCTCTTTGGTAAATACAGCAGCTTTCCCTGTAGGAATCCCAAACTTTTCCATAAACTGCTTTGAAAAATCTTTGCTACCTTCCAAAGCCGCTCCTCTTTTATCAGGACCGATCACATAAATGTGTTGAAGTTGCTCATGTTGCTTAAAATAATCAACAATACCTTCTACTAGTGGGACTTCAGGACCAACAACCAGATACGCGATATCATTTTCTAATGAAAATGCTCCTAACTTTTCAAACTCGGTCACTCCAATAGGAATATTTTCTGCAATAATCGCAGTACCAGCATTACCGGGGGCTACATATAAGTTATCTACTTTATTGCTTTGTTTTATTTTCCATGCAAAGGTGTGTTCTCTCCCTCCTGATCCTACTATTAAAATATTCATACTTTTACGGTAATTTTATTTCTGAACAAATATCCAAAAATCAGTGTAAAGCAGAAATGAAAGGTCTTTTTAAATTTCTGTTTTGTATAAGATTACAGAAAATGAGGTTAGTTGAAGCAATTTTTTTTCAAAAAACATGAAAAGATTAATCGCTCTTTTAGTTATCTTTTGCTTTTTTTCTAGTTTTAGTAAAGCTCAAGAAAGCATTCGCGTAGCAGTAGCTGCTAACTTGATCTTTCCAATACAGGCTGTCCGAGAAACTTTTGAGAAACAATATCCAAATATTTCTATAGAAATCATCACGGCTTCATCAGGAAAATTAGCAGCACAAATTAAAAATAGTGCCCCCTTTCATATTTTTATAGCAGCTGATATATTTTATCCACAAAACCTATTTGATAACAAGTTTGCCAAAGAAGTTCCCCAAATAATTACCTATGGTAATTTAGTATTGTGGACTAAACACCCAATTACAGAGAAAAAAACAGTAGGTTTTTTAAATGAAGCCTTGAATAAAACCATCGCGATCGCTCAACCAGAG
>JBCDJE010000648.1:0-3050 GCA_038748185.1 Bacteroidota bacterium | reverse complement strand
CCTACCAACAGGATTATATTCAGTAAAACTTACAGTTGATAATCAGGTTATGACTAAGCGTATTTATAAGGAATGAAATAAGCGTCTGCTTTAAATAGTATAAGATAACAAATCTGTTGAATTATTTAGTAATTAGGTTAAAATAGTTATTAAGAAATTCAACAGGTTATTTTCATTATAATATGTATTCAATTTAATAGATGTTTGTATGATTAGTCAGTTGGCAATAGTGTTTTTTCCTAAAAATTATAATGTGTAGTTAAGTAGTTAAACATATATTCAATTAAGACACCTACCATTTATTTACTCCCATTATTCTTAATACTATCTGTAAGTAATCGAAAGGCTTTCGTACTGCTTATCACAAATCTTAAACTAGATGAAATAGGTTTATCTAAGTTGAGAGCGACTTTTTCTGGGCTAGTCATTAGTATCTTGATAACTTCGGGACATAAACCTTAAACTTCCAAGTTCAGTACCAAGCTAACATTGTAGGTAAACTTAACTTTTCTTCTTCTATAAGCTTTTTATTATACAGATTGCCCGCATACAATCGGACCATAAATAAATCTGGCTCTATGCATTGATTGTCAAATAATTCTTAAAAGTGTGTTACTTATATTTGTTTATATCAATGATCTTTAACATGAACATACAATTTTTAAAAATTATAATTAAAAAAGTAGAACGAGAAGAAATTTCAAAGCTTAGCGCTATTGGTAAGGCTACATTTTTAGAAACCTTTGGTAGAGATAATAGTCCAAGTGATATGGAAAAATATCTGGAATCACATTTCAGTATAAAGAAGATAACTGAAGAAAACGAAAATCCTGAATCTCGTTTTTTCTTTGCCTTACTAAATGAAGAGATTGTTGGCTATATAAAAATAAATACTGGAAAAGCACAAACAGAACAATCGCTCAAGAATGCCTTAGAAATTGAACGGATATATGTGCTCACACCATTTCAAGGAAAAAAGATCGGCATAGCACTTTATAACAAAGCGCTAGAAATTACGAAATCGGAAAGCCTTGAAAGAATATGGTTAGGAGTATGGGAGAAGAATTTAAAAGCAATAAAGTTTTACCAGAAAAATGGATTTGAACAATTCGATACTCACATTTTTAAATTAGGAGATGATGAACAAGTAGATTGGTTAATGAAACTTGAAATCAGTTAAGTTGTATATAAATCTAAACAGATAAAATACCTACCAGAATAAGACAATTTACTGTCGAAGGCATAAAGTAGCATACGAAATCTTTCAGTAAATTTTTTTTTGACTATAGCCCATTTTTTCTGATAATTTTTAGTTTTGCGCATGGCAGAAAAAATCTTCATCTTCGACTTTGGCTCACAGTATACTCAACTAATTGCGAGAAGGGTAAGAGAGCTAAATGTATATTGCGAAATCCATCCCTACAATCACTTACCGGTAATTGATAAAGAGGTAAAAGGCATTATCCTTTCAGGAAGCCCATACTCTGTTTTTGATAAAGATGCACCCAGCATTGAATTAGATTCTTTAAGAGGAGAGTTGCCTATACTTGGCGTCTGCTATGGTGCCCAGCTTACAGCTTTTGAGGCTGGAGGTAAAGTAGCACGTTCAGAAATCAGAGAGTATGGCAGGGCTAACCTACAATTTATTAATGATAGAAATCCTTTATTGAAGCATATCACGGCAAATTCACAAGTATGGATGTCTCATGCTGATACAATTAAGGAACTACCTGAAGATTTTACCATTATAGCTAGCACGAAAGAGGTAGAAATGGCTGCTTTTCAGGTAGAAGGTGAGCAGACATTTGGAATACAATTTCACCCTGAGGTGACTCATTCTGTAGAGGGTAAACAGGTACTTAAAAACTTTTTAGTAGACATCTGTGATTGTTCCCAAGATTGGACACCTGCTCATTTTGTAGAAAATACTGTGGCAGCGCTTAAAAAAAAATTAGGGAATGATAAAGTAGTAATGGGTCTTTCAGGTGGAGTCGATTCTTCTGTTGCTGCTACCTTATTACATCATGCTATAGGCAAAAATTTATATTGCATTTTCGTAGACAATGGCTTATTACGCAAAAATGAATTTGAAACGGTGCTGCATTCTTATGAAGACATGGGATTGAATGTAAAAGGAGTCAATGCAAAAACACTATTTTATGAAGCATTACAAGGGGTAACGAATCCTGAGAAAAAAAGA
The DNA here is from genome assembly GCA_038748185.1 of Bacteroidota bacterium. Classification (GTDB taxonomy): domain Bacteria; phylum Bacteroidota; class Bacteroidia; order Cytophagales; family Flammeovirgaceae; genus Chondrinema. Next base: position 850 of record JBCDJE010000648.1, on the reverse strand, counting down.
AAAGCTATAGGTAGGGTTTTTATTGAAGTTTTCGATAGAGAAGCGCATCAAATAGACGATGTAAAATGGTTAGGACAAGGAACAATTTATCCCGATGTAATTGAATCTATTTCTGTAAAAGGTCCTTCAGCAACCATTAAATCGCACCATAATGTGGGTGGGCTACCAGATTTCATGAAATTAAATGTTGTAGAACCACTCAATACATTGTTTAAAGATGAGGTAAGAAGGGTAGGGAAAGCATTGGAAATAAAAGAAACCATCCTCGGAAGGCATCCTTTTCCCGGTCCAGGGCTAGGTATTAGAATTTTAAGTGACATCACTCCTGAAAAAGTAAGAATTCTACAAGAGGTTGACCATATTTTTATCAAAGGATTAAAAGATCACAAACTGTACGATGAAGTTTGGCAAGCAGGGGCTATGCTTTTGCCAGTACAATCAGTAGGAGTGATGGGTGATGAACGTACGTATGAAAATGTAGTAGCTTTACGTGCTGTAACTAGCTTAGATGGTATGACAGCCGATTGGGTACATTTGCCTTATACATTTTTGGCAGAAATGAGTAACACAATTATTAATAGAGTGAAAGGGGTTAATAGAGTGGTATATGATATTAGCTCAAAACCACCTGCAACTATAGAGTGGGAATAAAAAATTATCAAATAGCCTTCCCAAATGAACAAAATCTATATCTAAATTCTTATCAATTTGATATCTCTGTACTATCAATTTGTAGTTTAAGAATTTAATCTAAAATAAGTATGCTATCATGGTTGAGGACCGAGGCGATGGCGCGCTGTTCTTCCAGGGGCGGGAGTGGGATGAGAACCTGCCGCAACTCTCGTTGTTT
>JBCDJE010000647.1:0-3051 GCA_038748185.1 Bacteroidota bacterium | reverse complement strand
TTTTTTTTTGCGTTTTCTAATTCTTCATCGAAATTAAGTACTTTATCAACCTTTTCTTGTAATGCTTTGCGTATTTCAAGAAAAGGTTGATAAAGTACTTAATTTCGATGAAGAATTAGAAAACGCAAAAAAAAATAGAGAACTTGCCTTTGAGGCAATGCAGCGATTGGGTGAGCAACTTTCTACTAAAAGAAATGCTATTAAAACATCTTTAGAGAATAAATCGGCTTTTTTGTTACAACAGCTTGGAATGCCAAATGCCAGAATTTTTATACAACATGAATTAGTTGAAGCCGGTTTACAAGGCTTAGATGATTTTGATTTTATGTTTTCAGCAAATAAAGGTATTGCTCCTCAAAGTTTAAAGTCAGTTGCTTCTGGTGGTGAGTTTTCTAGACTAATGCTGGCAATAAAATACATTCTAGCTGGCAAAACGCAGCTTCCAACTATTATATTCGATGAGATTGATACGGGAATTTCCGGTGAAATTGCCTTAAAAGTAGGGGGTATGCTACAAGATATGGCTGAAAAACACCAAGTGATTGCTATTAGCCATTTACCACAAATTGCTGCAAAAGGTGATGCCCATTATTTTGTTTACAAGGATGAAGGTATGGCTAGGTCGGAAAGTAAATTACGTCAGTTGAGTGAAAAAGAACGGATAAAAGAGATAGCTACTATGATTGGCGGAGAAAACCCAAGTGAAACCGCTTTTCAGAATGCTAAAGAGTTAATGGAGTTATAGAGGTCATACCTTAAAGGGAAAAGAATTAGGCTAGTAATTATTCTAAAAAGTTACTTTTTAACTTTTGGATATCATTAGCCGTAAGCCCTAAAGCATTCGAAAGAAATTTATTGACAGAACCATATAAACGCATTATTTCATTGAAGGCAGCTTGTAAATATTCTTTTTTCACTTCTAATAATGGTCGAATTAATTCAGGATTGATTTTTTTAGCAGCCTCATTCATTTTTTTTACTATATGTGTTTGTCGGTAGTAATTACTTAACAAATAATCTTCAATAATAATTTTCTTAGGTATTTCTAATGCGCTTAGTAAAAGTGCTGCTGCAAAACCAGTTCTATCTTTTCCAGCGGCGCAGTGAAATATTAGTGGCAAATTTTTTTCATCTGTTAAAAGCCGGAGAAAATTACTGAATTGTTCTCTTGCTTTGCACACATAAAAAACATTGGCTTTATGCATCATTTCTGTGCCGTCCAAGTTAGTTTCAGAGTTTCCGTTTACTAAATCTTCAATTACTCCTATGCCGTTTATGCCGGAAATGACTGGTAAATGAATGATGTTAATGTTTTTTTCTTTTGGTAAGCTGTTAGGAAAAGCTTTTACCTCATCATTTCTTCGAAAATCGACTATTGTATTAACTTTCAATGCAAGCAGCATATCTTGGTCTTCTTCTGAAAGCTTATTTAACCTATCTGAGCGATATATCTTGCCCCATTTTATGGTTTTACCATGAATATTTTCATAACCGCCTAAATCACGGAAATTAGTTGTGCCTTCAAAATGAACCAGCCTGCCAGGATGAATATTCATAGCTTATATATGTTGTTTCTAAAACAAGTGAGTAAGCTTGTAATTTGTTTGTAGATTGGTAATAAAGTTACCTTACTTTTAAAAAGTTAAAAATAGTAAGAGAGGTAAACAGGATTTACACACCTTCACAAAATCCACATAGTGATCCTCGGTTTGTGCTGTACAAACCAATATTGTTTTAAGAGACATAGAACAAGGTTAAGTAGAGCATTTGCGTAAGTCCTATTGAAATAAAAATATATAAGGGCTTGGAAACCACAAGTTTCGTTTACTTATTCCTACATTAATAGAAAGTTGCATAAAAGTGCATCTTAAGCAATCTGATTCGCCAGTTGCTGCATTTTTTGAAGCCCTTTTTCTGCTACAGATAATGCGTCTTCTTTCCAGTACTCAGGATTAAAAAGCTCTAGAGATAAGATTGTAGGTGCTTTTCCTTTGGCTAAATGCGATAGTACCTTGTTAATTGGTGCAATACCGTCTCCCGGATATACCCTGTCTTTGTCTTCAATAGTTGCTGAATCTATAGATGCAGGCACATCATTTAAATGAAAAATATCTATGGCATCGGGATTCAATAAATGAATGCTGTTATAGCCTGAATTACCTTTGTAAAGATGATATATATCGGGTAAGATACGCGTGTTCTCAATATCAGCTTCTGCAGCTACATATAGCACTTCACTAAGTTTGTTTAAATTAGCCGAAAATCCCCAAACTTCTAATTGTGGTATTACGCCAGTTGTTTTGCCAAGATTTAAAATTTCCTGAAACCTATCCCCTGCTTTATTGAGGTCTAAGCCCGGTTCTTTGGTAGCACCAGCCGGAGGAGCAGCAATTCTTTTACAGCCAATCTCTGCCAGCATATCCATTTCTTTTTTTAGCTGTGCAAGAGCATTATTTCTTGTATTTTCATCGTCAACAATCCATTGCGCGAAGCCAATAGCATTAACAACTTCGAGATTGAGGGCTTTTAATTTTTTATTTAAGTCTTGTAAACTACCTCCTTCTTCAAGGTATTTCTGTAAGCCGTTTATCCATATTTCTATCGCATCGTAGCCAGCTTTTGCAGTTATTTCAATTTCTTCCATAAAGCCGAGCTGTTGCCCTTTAATAGTACTTGTGTTAAGTGAAAAGAGGAATTTAGGCTTATCGGTTTTTATTGGAGGTTCTTGTATAGGTTTCTCTTCAACTGCACAAGCAGAGATAAAAGGCAATGCTGCTGTATAACCTATTTTTTTAAGATAATCCCTTCGAGAAGATAGTGAACTTTGTTTCATCTGTTTAAAATCTTTTGATTGTTGAATATTCAAAAAATTTGAATACATTCAGGAACGTACATAAATTTTAATCATCTTTCTGTGTGAATTTGAGATGATGAAAATTCATGTTTGTTTCATATGTATAATATTTTTTCTTAGAATTTGAAATTAGTACAATAATCCTTATCTAAAAATAGGGGAGAGATTTAAATTAAAATGCCCACAAGAAATTTATT
>JBCDJE010000646.1:0-3061 GCA_038748185.1 Bacteroidota bacterium | reverse complement strand
CATCATATCAACACTCCTAATTTATCATTTTTAGGAGATCGTGATCCTTTACCTAGAAAATACAATTTTCATGCAGGATATAAAATTCCTTTCAGGAAAGTGAGGAGAAGAAACAGACAAGTGGTGGATCAGAGTATTACTCCTGTTATTCATTATAAATCGCAAGGCAGAGCCGATCAGCTAAGCATCGGTGCTTATGTAAACTACGATCCATTAGTTTTAGGCTTGTGGTATAGAGGCTTACCAATCAAGCAATTTGAGAATACTGGAATAAATCAAGATGCTTTTGCTGCACTTGTGGGTTTTAATCTCAATAACCTTAGCATAGGTTACAGTTATGATTATACCATTTCAGGTTTGAATAATGTCAATACATTTGGCTCACATGAAGTATCTATTACTTATCATATAAAATATAAAGACAAAGGCAGGAAAAAAGGTTTTGGCTATCCGCAGGTAGTATGTCCTAATCCATGGAAAAAGTACCAAAAGCTTAAATATGAGCACAACAAGCCTTTCAAACAATAATATATTTATACCTCTTGTAAGCTTATATAGTGAAAAAGTATCTTATCTAATTTCAGAATCAGCTCAGCATAATTTGCCTGAAATATATCAAACTTCATTTTAAGACTAATAAAACTTTCAATGTATTCGTGAGTATCGGCAAACAAATGATAAGTACTAAAGTCATCTAATTTATGTTCCAGATGATTTATGTATTTCTTGAGATGCGCAAGCTCTTCTTTTTGTAGAATCAAAATACTTTCAGTAGCAATTAAGTCTCTCAAATGATTATTTACCTCACGTTTATCTACTATATCACTGATGTTTTCAACATACATATCTATTTCCCGATGAAATAATAAAATACGATTTAACCATATCTTATTATAGAAATGGATCTCACTCACACTCAAATATTTCATTGCTGTTTCTTTTTTGTAGACCAACTCTTTCTCTTTTAAGTACAATTCAAAACCGTGATTTCACTAGCACTTAAGTATTAACTTTGCGCAAAACAAGTATTGGGTTTGATGTATTTAATGATAGCAGCTTCTCAGTTACACTTCCCATTAGAAAGGCATCCCAAGCACCATGACCTTTGGCTCCCACAACTGCTAAATCCACTTTATTTTTTATCATATAATCACTAATATATTTTGCCGTCCTACCTGTTTCATTTTCAATAAAAATAGGTTGTATATTACAATCGCTTAATCCTTGTTTTTTCAAATACTCTGAAAAAGAATTTTCTTTAAATTGCAACACATTGTTTACCAGCTCGCGGTAGTTTACATTAATCTCATAGTTGTTAAACAAAGGAACATCAAATACATGCAAGACAGAAAGGATAACATCTCCAATGCTCTTCTTAAGATTCAAGCCCATTTTAACCGCTTGATCAGCATTTCCAGAAAAATCGAAAGGAATTAAGATATTTTCTAATGGAAGTGTTGAAGATTCCGGCACAAACAGTACTGAGCAATCTGCTTCACGCGCAAGTTTATTTGCAGTAATCCCACTACCATCTGAAATTTTTTTATTCCCAACTAATATTAAATCAATATTTTTCACTTTTGACCAGTGAAGTAACTCATGTAGAGGTCTTCCTTCGGCAATTTTTATCTTCATTTTGCTCTCCTGCCAAGCACCATAATGTTTGATAACTTCCTTTTTAATACTTTGCTTAAGCAGTTCATCTTTTGGGGTAATTACAGCAGTACTACCTTGCGCGTACTCAAAATTTAAGTAGTCAGGCACTTCAAGGTTTCTATCAACATGTACAAAGTAAATCTTATTAGGATCTACTATCGAAGCGATATAATTGGCATAACGCAGTATTTCTCTGTCGAAATATGTGTGGTCAAGAGCGACCATTATTCTCTTAAATATTTCCATAATAACAGTTATTTAAGGTTAAAAAACTGCAGGCCTAGATATTACAATAAATCTATCAATTTTTCAGGCTGATTTATATGAGAAAAATCAGCAATGTGTATGAATAATATCAAAACAAAATAGCTACATTACATATTAAACTGCTATTTTTATGAGATGTGGTTCTTCTTAAAAAATTTCAGGTTAATAACTCATTTGTTATCAGATCAGAGACAATTAATTGTTTCGTCTCTAAATTGTGTTTGTAAATCCAAGTCAAGAATTCAGCTACGCTTTTTTCTTCCATGAGTCCCCAATTAGTATTATTACCAAGGTATTGAGTGGAATAAGTTAAGCTTTTCACTAAATCAATATTTTGATCTCTATCAGGAATATACTTCGCAAGAATGTGTGCAGAATCAGCCAAGTTTTCTTTGGCATAAAGAAATCCTTTTTTTGTGGCTAAAAGAAAAGCTTTATAAGTTTCATGTTCGCTTTGAATTTTATATTCATCAGCAGCAATAACAGGTGAATAAGCATACGGAATATGAAAATCACGCATTTTAAAAAGCTGTAAATCCATATCTAAACTTTCTGCTTGGATACCTTCCCAATTGAGAAATATCCAGGTTGCATCTGATTTTCCATTTATTATGGTTTCCCAAATCCCCAGTTTTTCAGGATAAGTAATTTCTATATCTCCATTTCCCCCATCATTTCGTATCATTTGTTTTACAATTTCATCTTCATATCTTGCTTTGTAAGAAGCATAAATTTTTCCATCTAGCGCTTTAGGAGAGTCAATTGTATTATTGGCTAAGCATGCTATAGCACTCAAATCTTCTTGAAAGATCGCGGCTACAGCTTTTAATCCAAAAGGATACGTTTTAGTTCTGTAACTAATGATGCTTTCCATGGGGCATAAGGCAAAATCTGCAGCAGCTAATTCTACTTTCTTAGCAGGGGTGGTTAGATAATTATCTGTACCCGGATGAAGTATTTCTATATCTAAATTCACTTGCGAATACAATCCTATTTCTTGCGCTACAAGAAAACCTATATGATTTACATTGGGTGTCCAGTCTAATGCGATTTTTAAACTTTTCATAGTTGTTTTATTAGGTTTGTTATTTGCGATTCATTGCTGATATAAAGCTGCTATTAAGTGATAAGGTTTATT
>JBCDJE010000645.1:0-3067 GCA_038748185.1 Bacteroidota bacterium | reverse complement strand
GCTTTCTATTTACGATCAGTCTGACGATTTATGTAGCACTTGTGAGCCTATTTTTCAAGATGCTAAATGTGAATTAGTGACAGATGAAATAAAACTGAATACAGGTAAAATGCATGGGAGAAGCCTACAAACATGAGCATTAAGAACAGAATGAAATTAGCTTTAAGAATAATTTTTTTCATTTCATTATTTTTTGATTTCAATTTAGAGCCTAAGTTATTTGCTATTTGGTCTTGCCCACTCCATAGTTGGTTCTATCCATGCTTTATATGGTTGGTAAATAAGCCCATGCATCTTACCTGTATTCAGTTTTATTTCATCTGTCACTAATTCACATTTAGCATCTTGAAAAATAGGCTCACAAGTGCTACATAAATCGTCAGACTGATCGTAAATAGAAAGCACCCGACCACAAAGTTGTATATCGAAATTTTCTCGTACCCAATCATTACAACTAGCCAAAATCACAAAGTTCACTTTATTATGCTGAAGGTTGCTAGAAGTAAGCATGGCTATAAGCGACCCTTTTGAAGCACCCACAACAGTTATATTTTCAGGAGATACACCTGAACTAATCAACCTTTGGATTTGCCCGGTTAAAAATCCAGCATACTTTATGGGATCGGTGTTTTTCTTTCGCGCTTCACTTAATACCTGAAATCCACTACTTTCAAAAGCGGCTAAAATTTTCTCATATTTATATGCACCAAACTTATCGCTAACCGCATTAATACCTTGTTCTTCTATAATCCTACCGTGCAGGTAAAAAATGAAATAATCATTCTTGTTAATTTTTTCAAAGTCTTTTATTAAATCTTGAGCAGATAATTGATTACTGTACAGCAGTATTGCTATGAAGGTTAAATAAAATTTAATAATCATAATATGAATCATAGAAATAGAAGAGTGAAAGTCTCAATCCTTTTAGATAAAGTTTTAATCAAAAACAAACTCCATTGCCTCAATTGCGAAGTATGATAATATATCGTAAAAAGACTGTGCAGACACAGCCTTTGAAAAATGGTATATCAAATCGCCTTTCTCCTACCTACTAGTGGCACCTGCTCCGAAAGTAACTGGATTATCTATTGGCCAAGTGTTATTTTCTCGCTCTACATCTACCAACCTGAAAGTGGCATCTATTTCAATACTTTCAATTCTATCAGGTGGTTGATTGATAATAAAAGCATATTCCGGGTAAGTCCAAGGCCAATCACTTTCTGTATAAAATCTTACTGCAGGAAACTCGCTTGCTTTCTCACCTCGCATAATTCTTAGTGGAATATAATGATTTTCCACTTGTTTGTTTTTAAAAGTCACGAATACATCTAACGGCATAGGCATATTACCTACTCTTTCTAATACTACCTTGGTTTTATTCCCATCCACTGCCATTACAGACTTAATATTGTAATCTATAGTATTGGTTGTACCAATCCACTGTTCTAAATACCACTTTAACTGTAAACCCGATTCTTTTTCAAATACGCGAATAAAATCCATAGCATTCGGGTGTTTAAATTTCCATTCATCAAAAAAGCGCAGTAATGCTTTATCAAATACTTTTTTACCAACAATGTATTCCATCTGCATAAGAAATAGCGCTCCTTTAGAATAAGCACTTGTGCCGTAAGCTCGATTTCTGGCATAAAAATCTGAATGGGTGGTTAAAGGCTCTTGTAATTCGCTTTTCACAAGATTTACGTAGCCGTTATAACTACCAATATGTGGATTATACTGCTTCTCATCAAATAAAATATTTTCAATTACATTGGAGGCATAACTGGTAAAACCTTCATCCATCCATGCGTATTTAGTTTCGTTGAACCCTAATACATGTTGGTACCAACTATGCATAGCCTCGTGTACTGTTACACCCACCAAACTTCTTAAAGAACGGTGTCCGGTAATCATAGTTAGCATGGCATATTCCATTCCACCATCTCCTCCTTGCACTACTGAATATTTACCATAAGGATATTTACCAAATTTTTCACTAGCAATTTCAAAAAGTTTTACGGTGTAATCAGGTAACTTTTCCCAATTTTCAGCTAAAGTATCAGCTTGATAGAAAAAGTGCAGCTCAGGACCGTTAGGTACTTTTGCTATTGTATGCTTATAATCAGGATCTGCTGCCCAAGCAAAATCATGTACGTTTTCTGCTTTAAAATGCCAAGTGAGTTTTCCATTTTTACCTTTCCCCTTTTTATTCCCATTATACCCATGACCTACTTCTTTAGGGTTTTGTACAAATCCACTTCCTGCCAACACATAGTCTTCATCAATCGTAATTTTTACATCAAAATCTCCCCATACACCATGAAACTCACGCCCGATGTATGGGTTGGCATGCCAGCCTTCAAAATCATACTCACATAACTTAGGAAACCACTGCGTCATGGTATATTCTATTCCTTCTCTACTATCGCGTCCACTACGACGTACTTGTAAAGGAACTTGTGCTTCAAAATCCATTTCAAAAGTGGTTTTTGCTCCGGGTAAAATCGGATTGGTAAGGGTTACTTCCAGAATAGTACCTACTATTTCAAAATCTTGCTCTTTCCCATCTTTTTTAAGGCTGTTTATTTTCTGATACCCTATTTCATCTTCTTTCAGATAAAAAATTCTGTCTCTTACTCTTCCATCTGGGTCTTCAATGGTTCTTGAGCGTACATCCATCATACTGCCTGGTTGAAACGCATTGAAAAATAAGTGATAAAAAACTTGATTGAGTGTATCGGGAGAATTGTTGTAATAAACTAGCTGTTGTTTTCCCTTTAATTGATTAGCTTCCACATCCATGTCTATTTCCATCGCATACTCCACTCTTTGTTGCCAACGAGCAGTTTGTGCAAATAGAAAATTCACAAAAATAATTAAAGGAAAAACTACAAGAATTTTTAATACAGTCATTTGAAAAAAATTGAAGGCGTTTAGTAATGTATGTAAATTTCAAAGATAATGATGAACGATGCAAAAAAGCCGTGTATGAGAATTTAAATGCCCTATTTATAAAAAAAGCTGATTCGAGGCACTTATTTATTCTTATTTTTTTTATTTCTATTAT
>JBCDJE010000644.1:0-3082 GCA_038748185.1 Bacteroidota bacterium | reverse complement strand
TACCAGGAATTTTATGAGCAGGTATTTTTGTAGATTGGTAATAACGGTCAAATATAAATGGTAAACTATCCGCTAATATTCCTATGCCATTATCCCAAACAGAACATTTTACATATCTACCAGTTTTCAATTCATTGTCATTGCTTTGCCCAGTATTGATTTTAATAGTTCTTAAAGAAACAACTACATTACCCTTTTCTGGTGTATACTTAAAGGCATTTGAGAGAAGATTAAACAGTACCTTCTCCAAAATTTGTAAATCATAATAAGCATACAGTTGCTTTTCTTTGCACTTAAATTGATACGAGATATCATGAATTTGTGCAAAGTCATTAAAAGCATTTTTGATATTAAGGGTGTCCTTTATTATATCTGCTTGACTAACCTTTAATCGAAAGGCATTTACATCGTTCTTTCTAATATCCATTATCTGGTCTATTAATCGCCCAATTCGCAATGAGTTATTGTAAATACGTCTAGCAGTTTTCTCCTTAAGCTGATATCGACCCTCTCGAACTACTTTTTCAATAGTACCTTGAATTAGGGTTAGAGGAGTTCGTAATTCATGTGAGATATCCGTGAAAAATATCATCTTCATTTGGTGATGCTCATTATCTTTTTGCCTACTAACCGTTTCTGCCACCAAATTCTTTTTCATGAGGTACCACTTGCGTATCAAAACAGTTGCTCCATAAATAACAGAGGCAATAAGTAAAATATAAATAATTATTGCCGTAGGTGTTTGCCAAAACGGTAGTGCTATTTCGAACACTATACTTGCGAGTTGCTCATTCCAAACCCCATCGCTATTAGTACTTTTAACTTTAAAAATATAAGTACCTGAGGCTAATCCATTATAACTAGCCAAACTATTTCCAGCAGTGGTATGTACCCAATAGTCATTAACACCTTCCATTTTGTAAGCAAACTTATTCTTTTCTGGTGCTGTAAAATCAAGTGATGTAAACTTTATTGACAGACTGTATTTGTCATACGGAAGTAATACTTTTCCTTCTAGATTAATTGGCTTACTCGTGAGGCTTACCCATTCATTATTATCATTTCGTGTGCCGAGTATTTTAAAATCGGTAATTAGGGTATTTGCCAACTGTTCATTTTTGCTGTACTCATTAGGTTTGATCTTGGTAATAGTTTTACGATTTGTAAAATAGATATTTCCAGAGTCGTCTTTCATATCAGTGTTAAAAACAAATTGATTTTCAGTAAGACCATCTGAGGAACCAAAATTCGTAAAACTTTCAGTATTTGGATTAAAAAGTGTGATCCCATGCATGGTGCCTGCCCAAATGTTTCCTTTTGAATCTACCTCCATAGAGGCAATGGTTAAAGAGTTAAGCCCTTCTTCTTTGGTATAAACTTTAAACCTTTGAGCTTTAAGATCGGAAACATTTATTCCACCTCCACGAGTCCCAATGTACATTTTCCCATTATGTTCCAAAAAACATAGTATTGCATTAGAATTGAGTCCACTCGGATTATCAGGATAGATGTGGGATAATTTTTCATTTATCAAATCAATAAGATAAATACCTTGACCTCTTGTTCCAATCCACAACCCATTATTTTGGTCTAAATGGAGGGCAGAAACGTTTAGACCATCTAAATCTTGGATAAGCTTCTTTTTAAACTGAGACAGTGGCGCAGCATTATTAATGATGTCGATTCCACCACTCCAAAGTCCAACCCAAATTTCGTTTTGGTTTACGGGTAACACATCTTTTATTATCTTTTTATATTTCTTAATTGTTTCAAGTACAATTGGCTTACCTGATTCAAGATTGGTAGACTTTTTTAACGTCGTATTAACGGCAACTAAGGTTTCTTCTAAAGTGTAGCCAGGTATAATTCTGGTTATTCTATTATTTTCGTTTATCAGTAACTTAGCTTTACCTTTATTAATTCCAAAAACCTCCCCTGTTGTAGTCCCTACATAGATATTATCCTTGCTTCCTTTGTATAATGCTGAAACTTTGTTTTCATTCTCATTAACAGAAAAGCTTTCGAAAATATCTCCTCGGTTAGCTATTTTAAACATACCATTTGTATTAGCTATCCATAGATTTCTATGATGGTCAAACGTTAAAGAGTTAATTACTAAGGAATGATCAAGAGAGTTATTTTTGAAAGTATAACTAAAGGATAAAGCGTCTTTATAATCAAATTTCACTTTTAAAAGCCCTTTTTTAGTCGCTATAGTATATTCTGACTTATCAGAATTATACGCAACAGCAGTAGCTAAGAACGGTTTGGGTAAATTATCAAGATATTGATCTAAAATTTCTAGCTTTCTGTTTCCTTTACTATAAGCTAGTACATAAATAGTTCGATTAGTAACTGCTAAAAAAGAGCTGTCCCGAAATGGAAGTAAGAAAAGTGTCTTATCAGTGAATTTAGTCTTAATTAAATTACTGGCATTATTCACTGCTAAAATTCCTCTGTTGGTTGCCAACCATACCCTACCATGCACATCCTCATAGAGACTGTTTACTTTTTTATCTCCCAATAACAAAGAGTTTGTTCTTTGATAATTATGTGAAGTGTCAAAAGAAAAACTATCTGCATCTTTGCCAGGTGTAATTTTCACAAAACCTGTTTTCCAGAGATTAGCCCAAATAATACCATCGTTTGTTTTTCCTAAAATCTTTGCTGTAGTGTTTTTATAGAAACCTTGAAAACTGCTCTCTAGTCTATTGTAAAAAACCAAATAGCTTTCTGTACCTATCCAAAGATTACCATTATCATCTTCTAAAACACTATTAATAGTATTATTAGGCAACGATTTAGGATCAAATACATCATATTGAAACTCTTTTAAATCCTGACCATCATATCTGTAAAGACCATTATTGGTGCCGATCCATAAATAACCAATCTTATCTTGATATACTACATTTGCATTAAGATTAAAATTGAAACCATTTACTGAAAATTTTTGAATATTTAATGTTGAAGATTGTGCGTTTAATTGGAAAACTTCGATTGATAGAAATAACAATAGAGGCACTAAATGTTGTAGCATCAGTGGTACATTCGTTTTCATTTTCAAATACCTTGTCCAAGC
>JBCDJE010000643.1:0-3083 GCA_038748185.1 Bacteroidota bacterium | reverse complement strand
TTCTTTTATAACTGATACTCAGTATCAATTAATGTATTTCAAAAATTCGTTTTTGGTATGTTCGTTTTTGAACTTACCACTGTAATGAGCAGTAACAGTAGAGCTCGAAGTATCTTCAATGCCTCTCATAGAAACACAAAGGTGTTTAGCATCAATTACAACAGCTATATCTTCTGTTTGCAGTACTTTTTTTAGCATTTCTGCTATTTGTACTGTTAATCTTTCTTGTACTTGTGGTCTTTTAGCAAAGTACTGAACAATTCTATTAATTTTAGAAAGACCAATTACTTTACCATTAGAAATATATGCTACATGTGCTTTACCGAAAATTGGCACAAAATGGTGCTCACAATTAGAGTAAAAACTAATGTCTTTCTCTACTAGCATTTCATTGTACTTGTACTTATTATCGAAAAGCTTAATATTAGGTAAATTTTCAGGATTCAACCCACTAAAAATTTCCTTTACATACATTTTTGCCACTCGCTGTGGCGTTCCGTTAAGGCTATCATCTGTTAAATCAAGCCCCATCGTTTCCATAATTTCTCTAAAGTGATGTTCAATTTTTATCATCTTTTCTTCATCACTCAGCTCGAATGCATCTTTGCGTAAGGGTGTATCATGGGAAGAACCAACATGCTCATCACCTATCTGCTCTATGAGCTCAAGTGCTGAACCGTTGTCCTCCGTTACGTTTTGATATGAACCTTTTCCATTAAGATGCAGGGTATTCAACGAAGTTCCGTTCTGTTTCATAAAGGGTTACATTTAAATCAAATTGGTTATCTAATTTTGCTCTTATTTTACTGTAGATCACATAAGCAATATTCTCCGCAGTAGGATTCAATTCTTTAAATTCTTTAGTATCGAGATTTAAATTTTTGTGATCAAATTTACTGGTTACCTCCTCTTTAATGATATCTTTTAAAATTTTCAAATCAATTACATAGCCTGTCTCAGGGTCAACCTCTCCTGTGACTTTCACAATTAGGTCATAGTTGTGACCATGATAGTTAGGATTGTTACAAAGCCCAAATACTTCACGGTTTTTTTCATCTGACCAATTAGGGTTATGTAACCGGTGTGCAGCATTAAAATGCTCTTTTCTATAAACTGATAATCTCATTTAAGTTTATTGATGTGCTGACTTTATAAAAACTATAAAAAATCCAAATTGGCAATGCGCTAGAAAATATGATTCGTCTTCTCTGTGTGCTTTTCTGAAACATCGACGTTAAAACTCGGATTGTAAAGTTGAAGTTCCATTAAATTCTCGAAAGTAACAGAATGAAGATTTGTTTTGTTTAATAAAATTTAAAAATACTTAAACAATAATATGGATAGTAGTACTTATGATGCTTGTGTAGTAGGAAGTGGTATGGCAGGATTAACTACAGCAAGCCTGTTGGCTAATGAAGGACTAAAGGTTGGTGTTTTAGAACAAAATTGGATTCCGGGTGGCTGTACAAGTGCTTACTGGCGAAAAGGATTTATTTTTGAAAGCGGTGCTACTACCCTTGTAGGGCTTGAAAAGAATATGCCCTTAGGTTTTTTGTTAGATAAAATAAATGTTGAAATTGAAGCTACTGAACTAGACTTACCTATGCAGGTACACCTCAAAAATGGAGAAACTGTTAATAGGCATAAATCTTTAGAGGCTTGGATAATAGAAGCTGAAAATAAATTCGGAAAGAAAAATCAGCGAGCATTTTGGGAGTTTTGCTTTAAGATATCTGAGTTTGTTTGGGATACTTCTTTGAAACAAAGAGCATTTCCACTCGAAAAATTTTCAGATTTATTGTTTGCCGCAGGAAATGCTTCATTTAAGCAATTGAAATACGCTCGATATTCTTTGATTTCTATGAAGCAGCTTCTACAAAAATTTGACCTATTAGAAAATAGCAACTTTGTCGATTTTTGTAATGAACAGTTGCTCATTACGGCGCAAAACCATATCGAAGAAGTGAATGTACTCTTTGGTGCAACAGCTCTTTGTTATACCAATTACCCTAATTATTATGTGAATGGAGGTTTAATAAACTTGGTAAATCCTTTAGTACAATTCATTGAGAAGAATCAGAGTAAATTGATATTGCGGTGTGGTGTGGAAAGCATAGAAAAAAAGAATGAAGTCTATTACCTTCACACTAAAAAACATGGTATAATAAAAAGTAAGTTTCTTATTTCTTCGATTCCAGTTAATAATACATTGAGTCTTACGAAGTTTTCTGTAAAAAAGCATTTCAGTAAGTCAGCAATGGAGTCAGCACAGCTTAACTCTGCTTTCCAAATGGGAATTGCTTTTAAATCGGATAGACCATTTGAGGCAATTCACCACCAAATTCATTTAGCAAACTCACTACCCGAAACAGGTTCTGCCAGTATTTTTATTAGCCTGAGTCATGATAATGACTCTAGTAGATCTGATGAGCCAGGCTATAAAGTCGCTTCTGTTAGCACACATGTGAATGATCCCGAAAATCGTATTATGCACAATAAAGCATTAGCAGAAAAGGCAGTAATTCAAAAATTGGAACAGTTAGGGTTTCTTAATGCAGCAGATATTGCGTATATGCATTCTTCTACCCCAAAAGCTTGGCAAAAATGGACTCGTCGTGCCTATGGTTTTGTTGGTGGATATCCGCAGTACATGAAGATAAAACCTTGGCAAATGCTAGGTTCTCGTCTGGATGGAGACAAAGCTTACCTCTGTGGTGATACTACCTACCCAGGCCAAGGTATTCCTGGGGCTACATTAAGCGGTGTTATCGCTTTCGAAAAGCTGAAAAGGGATCATTTGTGAGAGAGAAATCAATTTAGGATATGCTTTTAAAGGCTTAATTTTCATCCATTACCAATCTTTATTCCATTAAAGTTCAACCAATCTTTTACCATTCCTATAAATCTTTTTAAGTAATTTTTGCTTAAAAAAACATTAGACCAATTTTCAAACCTTTGAGCCTGAACTCCTAGATAGAATATCCATATACTTAGCCCTGAATAGGGTAATAACATCTTCTCTTCTGCCGAAATATCAGAGACTGATTCATAACCTGAAAAGAAAGCTTTTGACAGTTGCTTCT
>JBCDJE010000642.1:0-3096 GCA_038748185.1 Bacteroidota bacterium | reverse complement strand
GTTAAAATAAGAGGCCTGTAGGTAAATACCTTTTTTATAATATTTGATACCTGTTTCATAACTCAATGCAGACTCAGGGTTCAATTCAGGGTTTCCTAAGTTTGCAGGGTCTGTATAGTATAAATCTGTATAAGTAGGTATTCTAAATGAACGGCCTATACTGGCAAAAGCTTTAGTATTTTTTGATACTTGATAACCTGCATCTAAGCCAGGGAAGGCACTCCAACCAAAATCAGAAAACCAATTAAAATAAACACCGGGTGTAAGAGAAAGCTTACCTATAGTTAATTGTTGTTCGGTAAATATGCCTATATTATTTCTATTCCAATCACCCAAATTATTGCTCTTAATATCTTCATTTCTAAATTCCACACCAATGCCGGTAGTACCTGCTTTACTTTCAAATGTTGTGTGGAATTCAGCACCGACTGCATGTGTGATGTGGATATTTTCATAAATTTCAGGTTGTCCTCTCACAAATTGGTATTGGTCCCTATTTCTGCGCCAGTAAATACGTGGTTTAAATGTCCAATTATTTACTTTGTTTTCGTAGGTTAAACTAGCTAAACTGGTTTCAATAGCTTCCCATTGTTGGGTAGCTGCCGGAGAGGCATAAAAGCCATTAGCCCCAAATTCCCTATCAGTAAAACCCCCTTGTAAACTGAGTTTTCCACCTAATGCAAAGAGCTCAGACTGATAAAAAATGTTATTCATAAAATAATCAGTATTTTCTCGGTAACCATCAGATGCATTTCTTGAGAATGAAATATACTGCCCATAATTTTCACTTGGTAAGGCTACTGCTCCAGTAATATTGTAAGTATTAAAGTCTCCTCCAAAGCCCGATAAGTAGATGCTTCTTTGTTCGGGAATTTTAGTGATAATATTAATTGCTCCTGCAAAAGCATTTTGACCATAAATTCGGGCGGCAGGACCTTTCAAAACAACAATTTCATCAATGTTTTCAAAACCAACCGGAAGGTTAAGCATGTGGTGTCCTGTTTGAGGATCGCTGATTCTTATCCCATTTAACAGAACAAGAGATTGTTCAAACGAACTGCCTCTTATGCTTAAATCTGCTTGAACACCTAAAGGACCTCTTTGGCGGACATCGATACCAGATAGGTAATTAAGTGCTTCCGGTAAACTTTGGATAGGTAATTTTTTTAGCTTTTCAGCATGTAGTACTTCTATGCTTCGTGCGGTTTCAAGAAAAGGAATTTCCAGTCTATTTTCAGTGATTACCAGTTCTTCGAGTAAGGTAGAAGTTGTGTCGGTAAATTGTGCGCTGGCGAATGATATGACACATAAAAGTGATACAGTTAGTAAAATCTGCTTCATTTTTTTATCTAGATTGCTTATTAGTTGCAAGCAAAACTATAAAAAGCAGGTTAGTATAATAGCGTTTTGAATAGAAAATTTGTACGCGTAAAATTAATCAATTTATAAGTAGCAGGGGAGTGATTTAGAATCTTAAAACTATGCAGGGTTTCATGTATTTATAAAGCTTCATTACTTATGAATTACATATAGAACCACTAAGCATTATTTGAAATATTATAAAAATGATATTTTCATATATATACTCAAAATCAATCTGTTTTCTTTAAAATCCTTCCTGACTTCGAAGAAGTAATAATATTATTTTTTTTTACGATTACCCCGTTTATCACTACCATGTCAAAGCCTTTCGCCAGTTGGTGTGGCTTTTCAAAAGAGGCACTAGAAGAAACCTCTGTTGGGTTGAAGAGCACAAGATCCGCTTTCATTCCTACAGCGATTTTTCCTCGATCATTTATTTTAAGTGTTTGGGCAGGTAAATAGGTCATTTTTCTGATAGCTTCAGGAAGTGAAAAAAGCGAATCTTTCACAACATAAGCGTCAATTATTTTTGAAAAACTACCATAACCTCTTGGATGGTTCATAGTAGGGCTACCATCAGAGCATACCATTGTTAAACTGTCTTTTAGTAAATTACTTTGAAGTTTCTCATTCATTACAAAATAAGCTGCAGAAGCACCCTGAGGGCCAATATCTTCGAGCAATACCAATTCAAAAGATTTATCTTTTTCATTAGCTATCTCAGCCAATGTTTTACCTCTATATGGTGCAGTACCAAAAAGTGTGGCCTCTGGCCCATTCCTTTTGTTTACTCTATTTTTTAAGAATGCAGCTAGTTCTGTTCGTCTCTCTTGCTTTACTTTATTATAGTTATTAGGTGGTTTTGCCCATTCAGGAAATACAATGCCAATACCTGTAAAGCTCGCAGTATATGGGTAAATATCAGCTGTAATGGCTATGCCTTGTGCTCTTGCTTCGGAAAGTAGCGATAAAATTTCCTCAGCGCGTGCTTTTCCTTTACCATAAACTACCTTTAAATGTGAAATATGTACCGGACAATATTTACCTTGAGCTAACAACTCTTTAATAGAAGATTCGATTGCATTATCATCTTCGTTTCGCATGTGGCTCATAATCATGCCTCCATTTTCACCTACAACCTTGGCTAAATAGTTTAACTCTTCACTTTTGGCAAAAGTGCCGGGTGTATACTCTAACCCTGTCGTCAAACCAAAACTGCCCTGGTTTAAATGATTTTTTAAAATATCAGCCATTTTTTGCAATGAGACTGAATCAGGTTCAGGGTTATAGCCTACACCAGAAAGAATCCTCAATGTACTATGTCCTGTAAACATAGCTATGTTAGGGTTACTACTTGTCTGTTCAATTTTTTCTATCCACTCATTTAAATTTTTGTATTCAGGACTAAATCCATCTTGCCCCAAGCAAATAGTGGTAACCCCCATGGATATGAAATTTTTAAACTCAGGTGTTTTTAAAGGATCACCATGGGCATGAGTGTCGATAAAACCTGGAGATAATACTCTTTTGCTAGCGTCAA
This sequence comes from Bacteroidota bacterium, assembly GCA_038748185.1. GTDB lineage: Bacteria > Bacteroidota > Bacteroidia > Cytophagales > Flammeovirgaceae > Chondrinema. Next base: position 194 of record JBCDJE010000642.1, on the reverse strand, counting down.
TAAATTGTGTCACATTTATTTTTGCCGTATCAACTGCTCCAATAAAAGCTATAGAATCTCCAGAAACTAATAAGTCAGCTTTGTAAGGTGGAGTGCCTGTTCCATCAATGATTAAAGCATTATGAAAGAGAATGTCAAAATCTTTTTGTTGAGTGATAAGTAATTGAAATGCTTGCTGCTTTTCTGTTTTTTGG
>JBCDJE010000641.1:0-3096 GCA_038748185.1 Bacteroidota bacterium | reverse complement strand
TTGACCTTCCTCACTTACATGGAAAAAAAAATCATTCATTCTATATCTTGCTTGCTGCTAAAACCAACTTCAATTTTATTATTTTTTTTCACACTTCACTTTCAGGCTTGCACTACTAGCAATGCCATTAGCAATGAGATTTCTAAACCAACAGATAACTTAGTACGAACAGGTATTGAGGTACTTAAGAGCAAGCAATTTAAAATGCTTGAAGGAAAAAAAGTAGGTTTAATTACCAATGCAACTGGTGTTGATAGTAAGTTGACTTCTACAGTTGATATTTTATTTAAAGCTAAAAATGTACAACTCACTGCACTTTACGGTCCGGAGCATGGTGTAAGGGGCGATCATACTGCTGGAGAGAAAGTAGCACAATATAACGATGAAGCTACCGGCTTACCCGTTTATTCACTCTATGGGAAAACCAGAAAACCTAACAAAGAAATGTTAGCTAATATTGACGTTCTAGTGTATGATATACAAGATATTGGATGTCGTTCTTATACCTTTATTAGTACCATGGGAAAAGCTATGGAAGCTGCTGCTGAATTTAATAAAGAATTCGTGGTACTTGACAGACCCAACCCTATAGGCGGCAACAGAGTAGAAGGCAACATTGTTGAAGAAGGCTTTGAATCTTTTGTAAGCCCCTATAAAATTCCATATTTATATGGGCTTACTTGTGGTGAACTTGCTCATTTACTTAACGATGAGGGTTTCCTAACAAATGGTGTAAAATGTAAACTTAAGGTAGTGACTATGCAAGGTTGGGAAAGAGATATGAGTTTTGAAGATACTGGTTTAGAATGGGTGCCTACTTCACCTCATATTCCTCATAAACAGTCTCCATTTTATTATCCTGCTACAGGGATTATTGGAGAACTATATGCTATCTCTATAGGTGTTGGTTATACCCTTCCTTTTCAAACTTTTGCAGCAGAATGGATTAACCCACATAGCTTGGCCGCAAAACTAAATAGCTTTGGGCTAAAAGGGGTAAACTTCAGACCATTGAGTTTTAAACCTTATTATAGTTCTATGAAAGGCAAAAATCTAAACGGTGTACAAATCCATATTACCGACTTTGAAGCGGTAAATCTCTCTTCATTGCAATTTTATTTTTTTCAGGCTCACCATGCCTTATACCCTGAAAAGAATTTATTTAAACTATGCGACGAAAGCCGTTGGAGTATGTTCGACAAGGTTTGCGGTACAGATAAAATACGAGAAAGCTTAATGAAAGAAGGCAGTTTTGAAAAGATTAAATGGTACTGGGAAAAGGATGTTGAAACATTCACCCAATTATCCAAAGACTATCATTTATACTGATATTTTTTATTGTATTTGCAAAACTAAACTTTACAAATATGCAAGATATAAGCGTTAGCTCCATTGAAGGTGGAATTGTAAATGGTTATGATCTCATTATGTCAAAACTCAAAAGTTGGTTAGTCAACTTTTTTGATATATTACCTAACTTTATTGCAGCACTTATCATTCTTATTATTTTTTGGCAAATTGCTCGATTTGCCAGAAGAACAGCTATTAAATTTTTAGCCAATGTAGTTAAAAATGAAACCATACTTAAGGTTCTAACAACTGTCATTTTCTACTTCATCATTTTTGAAGGGTTGTTTGTAGCACTTTCTACCATGAATCTTGAGAAAACCGTGACGCAGTTACTTGCAGGTGCTGGTATTCTTGGTTTAGCACTTAGTTTTGCCTTCCAAAGTATTGCTACCAATATCATTTCAGGCATTATTATCGCTGCTACACGTCCGCTTAAACTCTTTGATTTAGTAGAAACAAATGGCTTTATGGGCGTGATTGATGAAATTGGGTTACGCATTATCAAACTCAAAACATTTGATGGACAAGATGTTTTCATCCCAGCTAAAGAGATTTTAGAACAGCCTTTGAAAAACTATGGAACCACCCCTAAACGACGCATTATGCTGCAAGTGGGTGTCTCTTATGGTGAGGATTTAGAAAAAGTACGTGAAATTACGTTAGAAGCTGCTGAAAAAGTTACTTACCGTTCAGCTAAAGATCCTATCATCCTCTCGTTTGCCAGTTTCGATGACAGTGCTATTTCTTTTGAATTACATTTATGGTTAAAAACTTCTAATCAAACCGATTATCTGCTTGCTCGAAGCGATTTAATTATTGAGATTAAGAAGGCATATGATGCACACGATATTACTATCCCATTCCCTATTAGAACACTTGATTTTGGTATAAAAGGAGGTAAGCAACTAGATGAGGTAGTATTGCAAAGTAAGGGGTAGTTTTTAAATGATAATGTGAGTACTAGCGTCCTTAATTTAAGTGGTAAAATAAACTGATATCAAATTTAAACTATTGAAAGTATTTAATCATTTGCTATTAGTAACAACAGCTTTTGCTGATATTTCTCTCTTGAAAAGATTAGGAAATTTTAAAGAAAAGGCAGCACCTTTGCCATATTCAGAACTTACTTCTATTTCAGCTCCCATCTTATTAAGTGTCTCTTTAACAATATATAATCCTAAACCAGAACCCGATAGTCTATCTGTAGCTCGGTAAAACATATCAAATATGTTTTTTAAATGCTTTGTGTCTATACCTAGTCCGTTGTCTTGTATTAAAACAAAACAATTCTCCATGCTAATATTTATTTCAACCTTAATGAAAGCGTGGCTTATATAAGGATTGTAATACCTAACTGCATTTGAAATTAAGTTGTTAAAAACAACACTTAACCTATGTTCATCGGAAACAAAATCACATTCAGCATGTATCTTCACCTCTTTCTTTATTTTAGGGAACTGGGTGGTGTATGAATAATTATCAAAAGTATTCCATATCAATTCTTCTATGTTAACCACATCACTTTTTAAAGTTAACCTCGTATTTCTTGAATAATCTAATATATCACCTATAAAATTATCAAGGCGTTTCAAGGACTTTTCTTTGAGTTCGAGGTATTGTGCAATCTTATTTAAATCTGTTTCTTTTTTGGCTATATCTATCAATCCTAAACATGATGCTATTGGTGCTCTTAAATCATGCGATGCACTATAAACAAATCTATCTAGTTCATTATTCAGTTTTTGT
>JBCDJE010000640.1:0-3097 GCA_038748185.1 Bacteroidota bacterium | reverse complement strand
CTTAGTTGGACATTATATTTGATTCTGGGCTTAATAGTTTTTTGGTTTGTTTACTTCTTCGTTCTCTTTTTGTCTACACCAACACATTTAAAGAAAGAGTTTTCCAGATAAATACGTATATTTGAATTCCTACCCAATATACAACCAGACCAATTATTAGTGATGTAACTAAATAACTTGGCGGTTTCAATTCCTCAACTTTAATTATTTGTTTAAGACTTAACTGAAATAAAGATGAAAATTAGATTTTTACTGTGTATTTCCTTTATTACATTCTTATTTTCTTGTGGAAAGCAACAAGAAATAGCTGAAGTAAAAGATCCCACTCTAGAAGAAGCTACAGCACTTGCAAAAAAATACATCATTACCGATGGACATGTTGACCTTCCTTTTAGGCTAGTCGTACAAATGTTTCGTTTCAAAAAAATTATGGAAGATGTTTCCCAAAAAACTGATGGAAACTTTGATTATGTAAAGGCTAAAGAAGGTGGACTTGATGCACCTTTTATGTCTATTTATATTCCTTCAGCCAGACAAAAAGATGGAACTGCTAAAGTATTGGCTGATTCACTCATTGATATTGTTGAAAACATTACCAAAGAACATCCAGATAAGTTTGCTCTGGCTAAAAAACCGGAAGATATTAAAGCAAATTTTGAAAAAGGATTGATTTCCTTACCAATGGGTATGGAGAACGGAGCGCCTATTATGGAAGATCTTGCCAATGTTGCTTACTTTTATAAGAGAGGTATTAGATATATTACTCTTACCCACAGTACTGATAACCAAATTTGTGATTCTTCTTACGACTCAACCTATACTTGGAACGGCTTAAGTCCTTTTGGGGAAAAAGTAGTAAAAGAAATGAACAAAGTAGGAATTATGGTGGATGTATCTCACATTTCTGATAGTACATTTTACGATGTTATGAAAATTACAAAAGCTCCGGTTATTGCTTCTCACTCATCTTCTAGAGAGTTTACTCCTGGCTTCCAAAGAAATATGAATGATGAAATGATAAAAGTATTGGCGCAAAACGGTGGTGTTATCCAGATTAATTTTGGTTCTACTTTTATCGATGGTGCTCTGCAAGAAAAGAGTAAAGCCAATAGAGCAAAAGTTCGGGCATACATGGAAGAAAATAACCTTGCATTTGGTGATTCTGCTATGATGGCTTATGCGAAACAAGTGAATCAGGAGAATCCTCCTTATTCTGATGTACAAAAAGTAGCCGATCATATTGATCATGTAGTAAAATTAGTAGGAATTGATCATGTTGGATTCGGCTCAGATTTTGATGGTGTAGGCGATACTTTGCCAGAAGGCTTAAAAGATGTTGCTGAATATCCCAACCTTATTTTAGAATTACTGAAACGAGGCTACTCTGAAGAAGACATTGAAAAGATTTGCTACAAAAACGTTTTCAGAGTATGGTCAGCTGTGAGTGAAGTAGCTAGTGATCTACAAAAAGAAACTGCGTAGTTTTAGCTTGTACAATGTTATTATTTTTAAATGGATTAATCTTAAAGCTTTTTTATTCGTATATTTAAATAAACTTACATCAAAAAGTGTAATTTAAAATACTGGAGCATGAAAAGTGTAAATAATGATTTCACAATTGTAAAAGGCAAAGGACTTCATAACTTTAGTGTATTGCCTTTGGGAAAGTTAAAAGATAAAAATCTGCAAAAAGAAAAAGAGGTATATACATCAAAAAAAGCCTGAATAAGTATCATAATATTCAGGCTTTTTTCTTACATTATCTTTATCACTTTCTCTATTAATGTAAGAAGGACTATTTATGGAATACTAAAATTGGATAGGTTGCCAATAAAGCCATTTTCCGCGTAAGGCTTTCATGAGTAACTTGTCCTAATAACCCACGATGTTGGGTAAGCATAGCCAACATATCGCAATTGTGTTTTTCCATATAATCTAAAATGCCTTGTTCTACATCATCGTAAACAACCTGTTCTAATTTTACATCTAAATCGTAATAGAACTCTTCGTATACATAGTCTTGATAAGACTTGAAAATTTCCAGTTTGGCGGGATTTCCACTCTGACTCACATGAAGTATGGTAAGTTTAGCACCAAGCATGTTGGCTATATTCAATAGTTCGGTAATACTTTCATCATCGCCTTGTTGGTAGTTTGTAGCATATACCATGTTTTGAAAGTCAGTATTATAATAATCTGACGGAATTACTAGCATCGGGCATTCTATACGATTAATCACATGCACTGTATTGCTGCCAGTCAAGAATTTACTTAATTTATTAGCACCCTTTGTGCCCATTACAATTAAATTAAACTTTTCTTTTTTAGTAATATTTTCAATGCCGTCTTCTAAACCAATGGTCTCAATAATGTAATTACAGGGAATATTGAAGTTCTTTTTTGTTTCCTCACATATCTTATTAAGCATAGTTTCTCCTTCGGCTCTTTTATCTAAAACTTCATCTGGGAGAAGCTCTTCCTTCTCAACTAATATAGCTTCTGTTATTGCATGATAAATAGTAAGTGATCCGGCTGTTTTTCTACAAAAATTGGCAGCATGATTTAGGGCATTTAAAGAAGCTTCCTGCAAGTCGATTGGGCACAATATCTTGGTCATAACTTTATGGTTTTTCTAAATATAGTCTTAAGTGAGCTTTGTTAAAATGATAATTATTTAATCATCTATTGATAAATATCATGGATAAAGTGTATTTATTACTTTTTTTCTGAAAGATCACTTAATTGTATATTGAGCGCCTTTACAGATATTTGTATCTCCCATATCGACATAGACAGTGAAATCATTAACAGTACGAGGCTAATACCGAATATTATTTCACCAACTATTAATAGTTGTGCATAGAGTAAAAACATACAGAGCACACACATAAAAAGGCTTGAAATTCCTAAAGTTTGCATATTTTTTATGAGATTTAGCCTAAGTTTTAAGTTTTTAATTTGCCCATAAATAATATTTGTTTTTTCTTTTTTATACTGAGCATGAAGCCCACGAATAAGCGATGCAATTGCCAAAAATCTGTTTGTGTACGCTAGTAAAAGCAATGAAATAGCAGGGAATAATAATGCTGGAGTCGTT
>JBCDJE010000639.1:0-3098 GCA_038748185.1 Bacteroidota bacterium | reverse complement strand
TTTTTTAGTATTTCTGTATAGGTAAACAAATGTGGAAACCTAATAGTGCAAAAATTATGATGCGTTTTACCAAGAAGCAAACTGATATAAGTAGCCAATTATTTTTTCTACTTATAGTCATACTCTCCCAATTATTGGCGTCATCTCTTTATGGACAAAGCACAAAGAAAGTGTTTATAATGGAAATAAGAGCTGAGATTGATCCTAGAATGAGCAGATATGTTGATTTAGCTTTAGAAGAAGCTAGAGAGCAAAATGCAGACTTCTTATTAATAGACATGGATACTTACGGGGGGGCTGTAAACGATGCTGATGATATTCGTTCTAAAATTCTTGAGTTTGAGAAACCAGTTTTTGTCTTTATCAATAAAAATGCAGCATCAGCAGGAGCACTCATCTCTATTGCTTGCGACAGTATATATATGGAAAAAGGAGCAAACATTGGTGCAGCTACTGTCGTAAATGGAGGCGATGGTTCTAAAGCTCCTGATAAATATCAATCTTATATGCGCTCCATGATGCGTTCAACTGCCGAAGCAAATGGGCGAAACCCTAAGATTGCTGAAGCGATGGTAGACGAAAATTTAGAAGTAGAAGGGATTTCAAATGCCGGTCAGGTTATCACCTTTACTACTGAAGAAGCAATCGCTAATGGTTTCTGCGAAGCTACTGCAGAAAGTATTGAAGAAGTATTACAAAAAACGAATATTGGTAAATATGAGGTGATTCATTTTGAGTTAGGCACTTCTGAAAAAGTAATCGCTTTTTTTCTCAATCCTTTTATTAGCGGGATTCTTATCTTACTAATGCTTGGTGGGATTTATTTTGAATTACAAACACCAGGAGTTGGTTTCCCTATAGCTGCGGCTACTATTGCTGCTGTTTTGTATTTCACACCTTACTACCTTAACGGATTAGCTCAAAACTGGGAATTAATAGCTTTTATAGTAGGCATTGTATTAATTGGTGCTGAAATTTTTGTAATTCCGGGTTTTGGTATAGCAGGTATTTCTGGCATTATTATAACACTTGGAGCACTCGCCTTAATGATGGTAGATAACGATGTATTCGATTTTACTTACGTAAATACCAATGCATTGAGAAATGCCTTAATCGCAACACTTAGTGGGGCGATGGGTGCAATAATTATGATGTTTTTGGGTGCTTCTCGTATAGCAGATAGTGCTATTTTTAAAAGAGTTGCTTTACAAGAAACACTTGATAAAGATGAGGGCTATACTTCCAAATTTCTTGAAACAGACATGGTAGGCTTAACTGGTTTAGCGCAAACAGTGTTAAGACCAAGTGGCAAGGTGATGATTGAAGATCAGCTGTATGATGCTTATACAAGAGGAGATTTTATTGAAAGGGGAGAAGAAATAATTGTTGTATCAGATGCAGGCACTTCACTAAAAGTAAAAAAGTATGATCCACCCAACTTGGAAGATAGTTTATAATAAAAAAGGGCTTAAGCCCTTTTTTTATGGATTATAATAGCATTTAAATTACTGATGGTATAGTCCGGATTAAATACCTTGGACTGCTTTATACATTTTGTAGTACATCCCTTTTAGGAAAATTTTGTATTCATACACGCTACCAACTAGTACCATTACTTTTCTAGTTCTTTATTAAAACATTAATCCTTTGAAAAGAAGAAATTTTGTGAAAGCCTTATCAGGTATTGGTATTACAGGCTTAGCTACTAGCCTATATACTTGGCAAATAGAACCTTACTGGGTAGAATTTGTAAACCTTCCAATGCCAATTAAGCATCTGCCTAATAAATTAATTGGAAAGAAATTAGTTCAAATCAGTGATATGCATGTTGGTAATAGATTTGACTGGCATTACCTCATTGATTCTTTAAAAAAAGTACAAGTTATGAATCCTGATTTTGTAGTGTATACTGGAGATTTTGTTTCTTATGAGTCTTCACAACAGTTTGACCAACTAGCTAAAGTTTTTGAACATAAAGCAATTGGAAAGCTAGGTACTTTTGGTGTATTAGGAAATCACGATTATGGTTATAATTGGGCAGAACCTGATGTAGCTAATAATATTACAGATGTTTTAGAATCGGCAGGTGTTCATATTTTGCGCAATGAAATTAAGGATGCGACAGGATTAAACATCATTGGTATTGATGATTATTGGGGTACTAATTATCATCCCAGTTCAGTAATGGAAAAAACAGATGTTAATGAAGCGAGTATTGTTTTGTGCCATAACCCTGATGTAGCTGACCAACCTGTATGGCATAACTACCAAGGTTGGATACTTTCAGGTCATACTCATGGAGGGCAATGTAAACCACCCTTTCTACCACCACCAATATTACCTGTAAAAAATAGTCACTATACTTCAGGTAAAATAGATTTAGAAGATGGTAGATTATTATATATCAATAGAGCATTAGGTTGCATGTACCCTATAAGGTTTAATGTAAGACCTGAAATTACTATTTTTACGCTTGAACAAGCATCTACTTATCATTATTTTAAAATTGCTTTTAACTTTTTTATCAATTTTATATTATTCTCTTTCATTTTCACAGCCAAAAGAGGGTTTTAAACTAGTATTTCCCGCTCAATCGGTGGAAAAATTTGTAGCTTCTTTTAAGCAACAAGGTATTATAAATGATTTAGCAGATATACTTAATGAATCAGAAGAATTAATGCTGAAAGCACAAATACTAAAAATTGAAAAAGAAACAAGTTCAAACTATGTTATCTGCACCATTAACAACTTACAAGGACTTGAAATTAATAAAGTAGCAGAGACATTAGGTGAACATTGGAAGACAAATAAAATAATTGAAGACAAACGTATCTTAATACTAATTGCTAAAGAAGAACAAAAAGCTTCCATCATTATAGGAAAAGATGAGAAGTCACTCATTTCCAACAAAGAAATTCAAGATATAATTAATAAAGAAATGATTCCCAAGCTTAAGGCTGCGGACTACCATTTATCTTTAGCAAAAGGAATCAAGGAAGTTCAGCATCGCTCAAATGCTCAAATAAAAGAATCGAGTAATGCTAATTTTTGGTATATGGTAGTGATTTCTTTTGTGCTTTTAATTATTTTATTTTTTG
>JBCDJE010000638.1:0-3100 GCA_038748185.1 Bacteroidota bacterium | reverse complement strand
TACTTTTTCTAGACTTTTTAAACTCAGCTACCATAATTTACTCGATAGTAGCCTAAAAACTTGGTATCGATTTGCGAAGTATTGTAGATACCTCCAGGAAATTTTTTACCCAAAAAACCAATCCCTATTCCTTTGCCTTTGCTGTTATTATTCGTAAGATAGAAGAGGGCAATATTCCCCGGAGCTCCTTCAAAAAACATAAGATCACCTGGTTGTGGATCAGTTGTTTTTTCTAATTTACTCATCATAATTTCTGAAAGATACTTATTTTTCTCATTGGGTATATCTTTACCTGCAAATTGCAAAACATACCGGGCATATTCAGGGCTGTCGAAACCGTAAGCAGGCGATCTGCCACCCAATCTGAATCGATACTTCCTTAACGAAAGTAACATCGCTGTAGAAAGTACTGTCTTCTTCTTACCAGGAGGTAATTGTGAAAATACACTAGCTACTTCATCAACATCTACCCCTTCATTCAATAATAAAACCTTCTCTTTTCTCAGTACTTGATCGATATTGTTTAGCATTGCTTTTATCTCTTCCTTACCACCAGAGCCGGCACTAAGCTTGGTTACCTCTTGTTCTAGGTTGAGCTTATCTTTTTGCAGCAAATTAACCGATTGTTCTAAATTGGTAATAATTGTATCTGATTGTTGCCACTTATAAAAAAGAAAAAAAACAATGCCCAGTAGTATTAATAAAAATATCAGTAGGAAAATAAATGAAAATTTTGAAAGGCTTATTTTATTGTCTTTTTGTTGAGGAGTAGTTTCCATTATGGTAGATTAAAAAATTAGCTATAATTCACTTCAAATAAACTTAAAAAACTACAAACTACCAATTTGCATTTTGGGTAACATTGGTGCTTTCTTATTCTGATAATTTTTCATCGTTTTAAGAATCTGATCTAACATTTCAATTGCAGGAATAATATGAGGTCCTTTATTAAGCATTACACATTCAGCTCTTTGAGACATAGCAGCATCTGTTATTTCTGCCCGAGAAGGTATACCTTTCTTTGCTAAATTTTCGAGTACTTGAGTAGCCCAAACTACGGGGATATGAGCTGCTTGGCACAACGAGAGGATTTCTTCTTGTATTCGGCCCATATTTTCCCAGCCACATTCAATGGCAAGATCACCGCGGGCAATCATTACACCAACCGCATAATTTTGCATCGCGGTCAGTAGAATTTCTGTAAGATGATTAAAGCCCGACTGTGTTTCTATTTTTAAGATAAGCCCTAGTTTCTTGGTATTAAGTCTATCAAGTTCATCAAGTAGTTCTTGTACATCTAATGCTTTATTTACAAAAGATAAGTTTACCACATTAGCAAACTGTGCTACAAAAGGTAAATCTTCTTTGTCCTTTTCTGTTAAACCACTGATTCTCAAATTACTTTCAGGTAAATTAATACCTTTATCAGCCCTTAATTTTGCTCCTCCTATTTTTGCATAAGTTATTTTAATAATGAGCTTATCTTCAAAAACCTCATCAATTATTCCTTCGATCTTACCGTCGTCAAAAAGTATTTTTTCTCCTTCTTCTACACTTTCAAATATTGCCTCTGAAGTACAAGAGATATGGGCATTCTGCGTAATCTTGCCTTCTTCATTTATCAAATGTGGTTCACCTAAAGAATTTTCTTTATGCAAAACTAAGGTGTCTCCGGTTTCCAATAGCAGGCATTGCTCTAAAGCAGGTAATAAACCAATTTTATCTTCTAAAAAGAGTCCTTCTCTTTCAATCCAAATAGACATTCCTGTTTCAATATAGGTTGTCTTCTTAATAGCTACTACCCAATAATCTCCCTCCTTTCGTTTTACTTTTAATTTTCTAAGCTTATCTCGTGTATCCTTCAATACAATTACATCACCGTTTTGTATTTTTTGCAGAAAACTTTGAGCAATTGGAATTTGCAGAAAATTGTGCTCGGTATTAAAACTATCTTCAGGTACTAAAAAAACGGATAAGGGTTTCTCCATTCTTCCAAAAATATCCCGTTCAGGTCTTAACTTTAAAACTCTAGGACCAAGTACTATTTCACCTGTTCTGATTTTAGGACCACCTAAATCCATACAGATTTTACATTTCTTTCTAGTCTTTATACTGGCTTTATGGATATTTTCTACCATCTTTTCCCACTCCAAAGGGCTATCGTGCGCACAATTTAACCTTGCAGTATTCATTCCAGCTTCCAACATTTTTTCTACTAAGTTATAATCATTTGCAGATTCAGTAGGCTGTGTCACCATTATTCTAACCCGCCTATCCTTAGCACGGTAACCAAGTAACTCCTTAGCATTACGGTTTAATAATTTCTCACCTTTGCTGAATGAAACCCTGGCTTTATCAATTTTTATCTTTTTATCCTCGATAAAACTTTGAAGTATTGCCTTGTTCGTTTGAATACTTGCCATTACGTGAGCTTCGGCTTTGCCTAAACGAGAAAGCCCCATAAAAGCAAGTTTATCTTGTAGCTCTCGTATATCGTGTAACCTAATTGTTCTATAATGAATAAGGTTTATAGCACTATCTCGGTAGTTGGGGTGGACTTTAGCAATTTGTACAGCAAATTTTGCTTCCATTTCCCTAGCATGACTAATAAGCCTTTCTAGTTGGGAAATCATTTCGGCAATTTCAGTTTTCTTTATCTTCATTAATTTAAGCCTGTGCTTGTTCTATTTTTTTGATAGAAGTAACCATTTCACCCTTTTTTAATAAACTAAGCTTTAAAATTCAACAGGGCATTTATTTCACTTTAAACTTACTATGCCTTTTTGAATGGCTATATTATTAGGGATATATATTTCATTTCCATCACTGTCTTCAAGTTTCACTGAAAAGATAGTTAGATCTAATACTAGTCCTTCTATCTTGTTACCACCATCTAAAATTTGAACCTTGGTGCCAATTTTTATTGGGAAATAGAAAAAAAGTATTACCCCAGCGGTTATGTTGCTTAGTACTGACCATTGAGCAAACAAAGCGATTCCCGCAACAGTAAAAAAGGAAGCAAAATAAATGGATAATCCTTTGATAGATATTTCCCAAATTATTCCTAATATAATGAGACATAATATCAACAAAAGGTTGT
>JBCDJE010000637.1:0-3101 GCA_038748185.1 Bacteroidota bacterium | reverse complement strand
CCGAAAAGTGTCTCCTGAAAAATTGAAAACTGTTTTAAGATTTAAAGTAATGGGTGCATAGTATTTTGTGATGCACTGAATAATTGCATAAACCCAATCACTTATAACAATTGTAGAACTACTATCATATCTTTATGGATAAAAATCTACTCAACAAGTTAGCATCTTCTTTAGGAAGGAGAGATGAAATGCCCAATCAGGAATTAGCAAAACAAATAGTAGTTGTCTCTGATACAGCATCTATCAAAGTACTTGTAGAAAGTTTGCAAGATAAGAATAGAGCTATACAAAACGACTGTATCAAAGTACTCTATGAGATAGGTGTATTACAACCTGAGCTGATTTCCGATTATTCAGATAGCTTTTTATCGTTGCTCAACTCAAAAAATAACAGATTACAGTGGGGGGGAATGACTGCACTGCATTGCATAACGGCATTGAAACCTGATGAAATTTATGCCAAATTGCCACAAATTATAGAAGCTGCCGATAAAGGTTCAGTCATTACAAAAGATTATGCAGTAAATATTTTGATTAGTTTGGCAGCTGTACCCAAATATACTGATGGCGCTATAGGTTTACTGAAAGAACAACTACTCAAAAGCCCTGTAAACCAATTGCCTATGTATGCAGAAAAAGTGTTACCTGTTATCAAAAAGCCTTACCAAGATGATTTTATTAAACTGCTACAAGAAAGGTTGAACGATGTAGAAAAAGAAAGTAAACGCAAACGCATAGAGAAAGTAATTAAGAAATTATTGAGTTAAAAGTATTTGTTTTTTCGATTGGACATATTATTATTAATATAATGATTTACGGAACTAGACATCTATTTTTTTTAGCACTTCACATATTTTCTTTTTAATAAGCTATTAGCAAAAAGTCAATGCAAATATTTCTTATTCTAATTGCTATTTTTTTGTCTCATGTGCTTTGTGCTCAAGATACAACAAAAGTAGCTATTGATTTGACTATGCTTGCCAATGAAGAAGTAAGTGTAAAAGTTTTCCCTCCTGATAACAAAACCAATTGGAAATTTGTAATTCCCGAAATTATTCCAGGCACTTACATGAAGATCAATTATGTTCGATTCTATAAAAAATTAAGAGCATACGATAGTCAAGGTAACAGATTGAAAGTATTGAAGAAAAAAATATTTTTGAAATCAGAGGAGAACAGCCGCTAAACCACCTCACTTATATTGTTCAACCAACACTTGGAGATCAAAAGATTTGGGATAACATACTTACATGTGCTGGTAGTGTATATACTGAGAAAAGTGCCCTAATAAACTTTCAGTTAGTAAATGGTTATTTTAAAGGATATGCATCAACACCTTTCAAGATAGAAGTAAGTAAACCTCAAGATTTTTATGGTGCTTCATCTATTCAAAAAGAAGTGATGAGTGACACATTGGAATTTTTGTTTGCCAATAACTATGCTTCATTAATCGACCAACCTATCCTTTATTCCAGAGCCGATACTACCTCATTTAGGATTCGTAATAATGTTTTCAAAATAGCTGTACACGGAGAAAATGGCAACATAACATCAGAAAAGTTGAAACACAGATTTGCAACCATTATGCATGCTATTGATACTTTTCAGGTTTAACCACTTCGGATGACTATCTCTTTTTAATGTATTTTTCCAATCCAAAAAGACTCAAAGGATTGTTTAAATATTTTGGAACAGGGTCTGCTCTTGAACACAAGACTTCGTCAGTTTATTATAATACCGATCGATATTACGATTCAACTTTTTCTTACTATAATTGGATTGCAGCACATGAATACTTCCATACAATAACCCCATTAAATCTTCACAGTGAAAAAATAGCTAAATTTAATTTTCAAGAAGCAGATATGTCGAGACATGTATGGTTGTACGAAGGAATTACAGACTATTTCGCAATGTTACTTCGAGCACAGCTATCAGGAAATAGAAGTGCTGCCGGAAATATGGCATGGGCAACAAGTACTGCTTTGAAGCACTCAAAGCAAAGTATGACAAAAAGCGCTAAGAATATCATACGAAAACAAAATATAATTAGCTGGATAAGGAAAATAGGGCATATTGGAAACTTTTATGAAAAAGGCAAGCTCATAGCTTTGGGAATGGACATAGAACTTATGGAGAGATCTAACGGAAAGAGACGGCTACTAGATGTTATATTGGAAATTAAAAAGAATTATGACGGTACATTCTTTCAAGATTCAGCCCTATTCACCGTTATGGAAAAATATATGTATCCTGGATTCAAAGATTACTGCAGAAAGTATATCGAGGGTACTGACATTCCTCCTTATGAGTCTTATTTTAAGAAGTTGGGTTGGACTTTCTATCCAAAGAATTCTAAACTATCTACTTACGGAAACTTTAATTAGAGCTTAGATAAGGCTGCAGGTAATTATTATGTGAGCTGGCAGAGAAAGAGAAATGAATTGGGGCTTGCAAAGGGTGATACTATAATTAGTGTAAATGGGATAGAAGTTAATGATTAGATTCCCAAAAAGTAGTGATATTTTGTCTCTGAAGATAAAACGTAAAGAACAGTTTCTGGAATTAAAAGGTAAGCCAAAACTGAAAAAAACAAAATATGCTAGAATGTGCGTAAATAGTGAATTTACCGAAGAGCAAAGAAACTTTAATAAATTATTTTTCAACGAAAAGAATCTCAATTAAAACGAATATCAAAAGATATAAATACCAATTTACTCGGTCACAAATCTAATGTAACTGCTATTGGAATAGGTAGCAATATGTATCTGCGGAAACTCATTTTTCATCCTCACCTAATTGCTTAATATCATTCTCAGGACTTAATTCTTCGGGTAATTTACCTGTATTTTTTTCGATTAAGTCTCTCACTTCTGAATGGTTTATTTCATGTAAGTCTTTAGCTTCTCCTAAATCTGATAACCCCAATTTGAAATTCTCATTGGTCAGTCCTACAGCAAAATCCCTTGCCTTTAACAAAATATCAGGTAAAGTTTCATCGGGCAATGGATCACCATTAAATAATACCTTCCTACCTGATAAATCAATTTGAATATAATCTTGCTGCGTGCCGCCAATAGATTGGATATTATTTGATAATT
>JBCDJE010000636.1:0-3109 GCA_038748185.1 Bacteroidota bacterium | reverse complement strand
TCAAGTTAAAAAAGAAAAAAAGAAAAAAGAGGCAAGAAACTCAAGAGCATTTTCTGCCATAGTTAACCCCCGTGCTATTTCTGGAGTAATAACCGATGAAAATAAAGAACCTTTGCCTGGAGCAAGTGTAATTATTAAGGGTTCTTCTGAGGGAGCGGTTAGTGATATAAATGGCAACTTTTCTCTTAATTTAAGCCAAGAAGAAGGAGTACTGCAAGTGGCTTATATCGGATTTAAAACTGAAGAAATATCTTTGGAAAGTGGTGTGGATGAATTGAAGATCGAATTGAATCCCGATAATGTATCTCTTTCTGAAGTGGTCGTAACTGCTTATGGAGAAAGTTCTAATGAAGATAAGCAACAAGTAATTGTCTACGCTCGACCTAAAGGTGGCATGAAAAATTTTAGGCAACATGTTGCAAAAAATTTAATGATACCAGAAGCTGCAAAAGCCAATAATATTAATGGAACAGTAAAGTTGAGCTTTGATGTAAACATAAACGGGGCAATAAGTGATATTTTGGTGAAGAAATCATTAGGTTTTGGTTGTGATGAAGAAGCTATAAGGCTACTTAAAACTGGACCAAATTGGCAGTCCAAAACAATTAATGGCAGTCCTGTTTCTTCAGAACAAACCGTAAAAATTAAATTTAAATCTAAATAAGAACTATTTCTCTTTTCGAATCCAAACTGCCCATTTTCCTTCACAAGGGCTTCTTAGTACTAATTGCCCTGAAATATCTTCTGAATATTGTTCCTCCCAATGTGCTTTGAGAATATTTAACCATTTAATTTTTAAAGCACCTCTATAATTTCCAGTGTTTAGAACTACTTCCCCACATCCAGGATAATAAATAGCATATTCCTTATCAGGATTTGCTAAGCAAAAGGCTTCATTAGCCTTACGTTGACTTAAAAGGTGATTAGCGGGATATAAATTAAAGAAGTCAAGAGAATCACTTAGCATGCGCAAACTAAGCATGTTCACTTGTGCAAGTCGGTTAACGCCTAAACCGGAAGGCGGTCTGTGAAAGCGGACTGCTGCCAATCCTGCAAAAGCATTTCGCCAGAACCTTTCAGTCCCATCTTCTATATTTCCATTCCCATCATCCTGTTCTCCTCCAAAAATTTTTATTGATGTTAAAGGGCTTTTGAGGTTTTTGGTATTTAATAATGCTTTAAACCCATTGATGCTTTTGAAATGTGTTTCCCCACGCAAAATGTCATTCAAAGAAATATCTACAAAATCAAAGATCTGATAGTGCTTTATAAAAGGTTTGAATTGATTGTTAAGATATTGTACTAAATCTACTGGAAGCTGATTCATGTCTTTTAACATATCAGTTACCAGTATACTTTTATCTTGTTTTGATGCTTGTGCTTTGATGTATTTCGCCCAATAAATGCTCCATTCAAAGTTAGCTGTGTTTGCATTGTTTATACAGTAAAGAATATGATCATACTGTAATGTGTGGGAAAGTAACTTATCGACGAATTTTTGTTGGTATGTTAGTACTATCTGGTTGTCTTCAAGTACAGGTACAGTTTTGAAAAAGGGTTGTGTTTTTTCTTGCGGAAAGTAGTCTATCTCTTCAGGTAAGTTTGATTCGATAGCTGTATAATTAATATTGTAAGCGGGATTGAAAGGATGTTTTGCCCAGCTTTTAGCAATTTTATAAAAATCTAAATGATCCCAAATTTCTAATTGTACAATGATTCCTTTCTTTTGTGTAAGCATTAGGAATTTCTCTAGACGCGACCAGTATTCACCACTAAATTCATTAAGGTCGTATAGTGCATCAGGTCTTTGCTTAAAAGGCCACTGGTTGGCAAAATCACGGCTGCTTAAAGTACACCTAATATAATTACCACCAAATTTTTTAATAGAATCTAATTGGGGCTCTAAAGGGTGATCTTGAAAAATATTATCGTTGTGACTACCACCTAGAAGTAATGCAGGCTTATGGTTCACACTAAAATAATTGGGGTTTGTACTTGCTATTTCAACCTGCAAAACTGGTTTAGATTTTTCAGCTTTATTAGGTTGCTCTTTGCATGAAGCTAACCAAAAAAGTATACAACAAATGAACATGCTAAAGGGTATGTTCATATACAAACAGCTTTGGGTATTGTAGCATATTGCTTTTTTATGGAACACAATAAAAGAAGATATACCCTTCTCTTTACTTATTCTAATGGAGTAAAAGTTAAGTTTCATAGACTAATTTTTACACATCTAAACATAAAAACTTACGAATACTTAGATTGTATTTTATTGGGCACAAAAGTAATTATTTTGATAACTTAATAACTTGTATACTAAGGTGAGGAAAATACAATAGCTTAATGAGTAAGACTATGAAATCAGAAAAAGCGCTAATGTTAGCTGGTGAGATGTATAATCCGAATGATGCCCAATTAGTAAAAGAAAGAAAAACGGCTAGGATACTTTTTCAGGAATTTAATTTAAGTACTGAGAAAGATCGATTAAGGCGAAGAGAAATTTTAACCGAACTCATAGGAAAGAATGGTGAAAATGTAAACATAGAGCCGCCTTTCTATTGTGATTACGGATACAATATTCTACTCGGTGAAAACTGTTTTTTTAACTTTGACTGTGTGATTTTAGATGTTTGCCAAGTAACTATTGGCAATAATTTAATGGCTGCTCCTAAAGTGCAAATCTATACTGCGACTCACCCTTTAGATCCTACTATTAGAAACTCAGGCAGAGAATTAGGAGCGGCAATACATATAGGCGATAATGTATGGCTAGGAGGGGGATGTATTATTTGCCCCGGTGTATCAATTGGAGATAACACAACCATAGGAGCGGGCAGTGTAGTTACAAGAAATATCCCTAGTAACGTATTTGCAGCAGGAAATCCTTGTAAAGTCATCAAAAAAATTCAATAAAAAAGGCTACACTAAAGTGCAGCCTTTCCATATTTTTTGGAAAAAGAAAATTAATCTTTCTTTTCCATATCCTGTTTTAATTGAGAGAGTACATCCAAATCGCCTAGAGTGGCTTTTGAATAGTTGTCTTTATTAATTTTGTTTATATATTTACCCGAATTTTTAACAAAGCTAGTAATAGAAGTAATTTTTT
>JBCDJE010000635.1:0-3111 GCA_038748185.1 Bacteroidota bacterium | reverse complement strand
TCGCCTCGCGCCGCTAGAGGGCGGGCTATAGCGGCGAGTAAAAGTGACAAAAGTGACACGGTGTCACTTTTTTACGGTATTGTATTTAGTTTATCGTAGACATGATATAAGCAGTACTATTGGTATTAGATTATGGATGGTGAGGGTATTCTCAATAACGATAATTATTTGGAGTGCCTGTGTAGCATCATTAGAAATTGAAGAAAACGGATATATCTATTCCTACTTACTAGCGATATTTATTGTTTCTGTGATTTTTAATTTCAGGAATAAGATGCTTTTATCACTTTATGTGTTAGGTATTAGCTCTTTTACTGTCAGTAATTATTACAATTACGAGATGTTTATCCCTCAAGATAAAATCATATTTATAGTTTTAACTAACTTCTTTTGTTTTTTTATCTCAAGGTCTTTGTATGCTGCTAAAGCGACAAATTTTTTGACAAATATTCAACTTTCGAAAACGAATGATTTATTAAATGAAGAGATAGCTTCTCGTATCGAAGCAGAAGAAGAATTAAGGGCGCTCACACAAAACTTAGAAAAAAGGGTTCAAGAAAGAACTAGAGAACTAGAGAAAACTAATTTTAGACTCGAAGCTGAAATTTTACATCATAAAGCTACTTCTAATGCTTTGTCTAAGAGCAAAGATAAACTTGACAAACAAAATGATACACTTACTAAGTTGAATGAAGAGCTTGATATGTTTGTGTATAGAACCTCGCATGATATTAGAGGGCCAATAAGTTCAGTATTGGGTTTGCTGATACTACTTCGCAATGAGCCTGAAGAAAACATGGTATATTTTTTACTAGATAAAATAGAAAAATCTATGCACAAACTCGATGGATTCATTGAAGAAATCAACGAGTTTTCTGATGTTTCAAGGCTTGAAACAGAAGTTAAGCAAATCTATTTTCAGAAGAATATCGAAGATATTTATGATAAACTCAAAGAGCTAGATGCTGAAAATCAAGTTGAAAAGATAATAACTGTAAATAATCCTACTCCATTTTATTCTGATGAAGTACGGCTAAAAATTATATTGAAAAATGTGATAAAAAATGCGCTTATTTTCAAAACTACAAATGAAGCCAGTAAGCATATATATATAGACGTTGATACTATAAGCGAACAGAATACTGCTATTATTACAGTAGAAGATAATGGAACAGGTATAGATGATAGTGTAAAACATAGAATTTTTGATATGTTTTATCGGGGAAATGATATTAGCCAAGGTGCAGGCCTAGGTTTATACGTAGCAAAAACGGCTCTCAGTAAACTTAATGGGAAAATTACTATCGAATCAAAGTTAGGAGCTTATACCAAAGTAGTTATTAGAATACCCACAATGAAAACTCCGGAAAAGAAAAAAACGAATATAGAAATAAAACCCACTTTAACTTTAAAGTAGTGCATTACTCAGATACATGAACTGATTTATTTACTTTTTGTCTTTTCCTTGAAGTTTTAATTTGTAAAATTATAATAGCTACAAATCCCACTAATGCATTCACTGAAAAAGTTAAGGGTAGCATATCATCGTTATTATTATAAATAGCACTAGAAACAACTGAACCAACTCCTATTCCTACCTCTAATGCAATGTAAACAGTTGCCATAGCGCGACCTCTGTAATTTTCGTCACTTAAATCTACTGCCCATGCAAAAATTGTTGGAGAGTTCATGCCAACCCCTAATCCAAATACAAATGATGCAGCGAGTAATTCACTAGGAGTTTTTGCAAAACCAATCATTAATAATGATATAACTAAAATGCTTAGACCTACTTTAAGTACAGGAATCCTACCAAATCGATCTGATGCTTTTCCAGCTATAACTCTTACTGTAATTGATGCAATAGTAAAATAAGAATAGAATAACCCTTTGTTTTCCATGCCAAGATGCATGCTTACATCGGGTATTATGGTTAACACAGCGCCAAAGGAAAAGACAGCAAGCATAAGAATAAGTGCTGGTAAAAACACTCTAGGCTCTACCACTTCTTTTTTAGTTACTTTTAATAATTTTAAACTAAAAGGTTGTCTTTCAACCAAAGTTTCTTTCATGCCAATGAGTACCAAAATGGAAAGCATAGCTACAAAAGATGAGGTATAGAACAAAGCATCTAAAGAATAGTAAAGGGCAATGTTACTACCTATTGCTGGTCCTGCAGCCATGCCCAAGCTTCCAAATAAACTCATAATGCCCATAGCTTCCCCGCGCCTATTAGCAGGAACTACATCGGCAATAAAAGCTGATGTAGCAGTAGGTTTGAACCCCGTTGACATGCCGTGTATAAAACGAAGGAACAAAAAACCTACAACAGTAGTAAGAAGTGGATATATTAATCCTACCACAATACAAACAAATACACCATAAATCATGATAGGAATTCTACCTACAGTATCGGTTAGTTTGCCACTAAAAGGCCTGGAAAGTCCTGCTGCTAAAGTGAAAAGTGCTATAATAAGGCCTTTGTAATCACCACCACCCATACTATCAATGTAAGAAGGTAACTCAGGTATAATCATGTTAAAACTCCCAAAAAAAAGGAAGGAGCTAAAGCATAATAGCCAGAATTGAAAGGTATAAACCTTTTTAAAAGTAGTAGACATAAAATGAAATTGTATCGTCTTAGGTGGGCAACTTCTTACATACTTGCCTAGGAAAATGCAAAGTTCATGGAAAAAATTAAAAAAGCACTATAGTGTGCTATATTTATTAATGACTTAAGAATTTCAAGGAAGCTTTGAAATAATAACTTTTCAATGAGTTGATTTAGAAAAAGCTTAATCGTCAATATTTCAGTAGCTCTTTTGTGATGAAAATTAAAAACCAAAGGTGCAAGATTTAGGAAGATATCCATTTTCTACTTAAACTATCAGTAATTTTTAGAAGAGTAGGTATTCTAAAAGCTCCATGCATTTTTTTTACACTTTCTGCGGCTTTGTTTAAATCAACTCCAATTGAAGAAATAAATAAAGGGTTTTTACTTTCTCCCTAATACTAAGGGACAATTTTGCAACTCTGCTCTCCAAGTGGCAACTTTACGAGCATGATATGTGGGTATGGGAGAATCTTGTTTGAATGAGGAGTCGTGTTCTT
>JBCDJE010000634.1:0-3113 GCA_038748185.1 Bacteroidota bacterium | reverse complement strand
GGTAACGAACAAGGCTACTCGCCTCACTGGAATGGCAACATCTCAGCAAATTATGAGCATAAAATAGGTAATAAACTTACTTTTTTTACCGGGCTAGACTACATTTTCCAATCCGATATGTACTTCGATCCTGAAAATGCAATTGAACAAGAAGCTTACGCATTGCTTAATGGTCGATTGGGAATTGGTTTCAGAAAATTGGAAGCAACTGTTTGGGCAAAGAATATTACTGATAAAATCTATTACAGTTACGGTTATGGGGTAGGTTTAGGCAACAGCTTTGCCAGCTATGGTTTGCCAAGAACATATGGTATCACACTAGCTAATAAATTTTAATTATGCCAACAGTTCCTAAATGGATTGCCAATAACCTCGAAAGGGTTTTTCGTTCTCAGTTTCATCCTGTAATAGTAGTTGAAACCGAATATCTCGACAAACAACTCAAAAAAGTGAGGTTTGAAGGGGATTTATCCAATACTAGCTTTAAGCCGGGTAATGTGATTGAATTTAGGGTGAGTGAAACAGCATTCAGGCATTATACTCCTTCTTTTTTTGATAAGGATAAGGGGGTTTGTGAAGTTATTTTTTATTTACATGGATTAGGTGTTGGAAGTGATTGGGCTAACGAACTTCAAAAGGGTGATAATGTGAAACTAATGGGACCCGGAGGTAAAATGTCTCTTCAAAAGGATCAAAGAAACCATTTTTTCTTTGGAGATGAATCTTCTCTAGGTATGGTAAACTTCTTAAAAAATGAAGTAGAAAAACAAGGGAAAGCCTATCGTTGTATATTGGAGTTAGACGTTGATCATCAATCTTGGCCTACTTTATTTAACCTTAAAACTAAAGTAGTTAATCCTTCTTTTGTATATCCGGCAAAAGAAGCAATAGAAGCTCTTAAAATTTTAAATGATGCGGAATGGGAGCAGTGGCAACAAGCGAGTTTTTACCTTACAGGTAGGGCTAAATCAATTCAACAGTTTAGGAAAATACTAAAAGCAAAAGGTGTTTCCTCAAAAAAAATACATACTGAACCCTATTGGGGAGATAATAAGAAAGGCCTTTAACTAGCTTAAATTTAAATAGTATATGTCATCTAAAGTGTTGGCAATTAATAAAAGAATATCTTTTTCTAAATCATTATTCTGTACTGATTTAATATAAGTATGACTAAAAAAGAAAAAAAGGCTAAAAACGGAATAGCCAGATTGTTAGAAATTGCCGGAAGTAAAAAATATCATTTAGTACTTTCAGCTAGTCTAGCTATTGTCCATGTAGGGTTAGCACTCGTTCCATACATTCTTATATTTAGAGTTATCCATGAACTTATGACTCCTGAATTTAATACTCAGGCGATTCAGCAACTGCTTGTATGGGCTATAGGAGCGGCTATTGGCAGCTATGTATTCCTTTATGCCTCAGGTATGGCCTCACATGTGGCAGCTTTTAATATTTTATACGAATTGAGGAGACAGACAGCTGCTAAGCTAGGAAAGTTGCCTTTAGGATTTACCAGTCAATATAATTCAGGAGCATTAAAAAAGATAGTGTCTGATGATATAGAGCGTATTGAACATTTTATTGCTCACCAGATCCCTGATTTTGTAAAAGGAGTCACCCTGCCTTTCACTACCATTATCTATCTTTTTTATGTAGATTGGCGGTTAGCTGCTATCAGTTTTGTCCCCCTCTTAATCATAGCTGTCTGGCTTCCAATTACTTTTACCCAACCTTTCACAAAAGAGATGATGAAAAAGTATCATCAATCGCTAGAAGATATGAATAGTGGTATAGTGGAGTACGTTAGGGCCATTCCTGTGATGAAAATTTTTGGGCAAACCGCTGATAATTTTAATAAATACAGTGGCTCAGTGAAAGAATATTTTGAGATGCATAGCCAATGGATGAAGAAAAGTGCACCAGCTTGGGCGGTATTCATGAGTTTTATGAGTAATGCTATTTTACCCATACTGATTTTAGGTACTTATTTATATTTGAATAGCGGAATAAGTTTACCTACTCTATTTCTCTTTTTGATTTTAGGTGTTGGGTACATTAAACCTCTTTTTGCGCTAGCTAACATGGGCATGCAGATTACCCTTATCAATCGAGGTGTACAGCGCATGGATGAAATTTTACAACACCCAGAGCAAATTGAAAAAGGAATAGCCGAACAAATTGAAACACATACAGTCACCTTTGAGCATGTAAGCTTTGCTTATACGAATGGACTCAATGTACTAGAAGACGTAAGCTTTACTGTACCAGAAGGTAGCATAACTGCTCTAATAGGCCCTTCTGGTGCTGGTAAATCTACAGCTGCCCAATTAGTTGCTCGATTTTGGGATATACAAGAAGGGGATATCCGTGTAGGCAACAAGAATATTAAAACTATTCCTACAGGTAAACTGATGCAGCTAGTTTCCTATGTTTTTCAAGATAGCTTTATGTTTCAGGAAAATCTTTTCGAAAACATACGCATGGGTATGGACAAGCAGAAAGATGCGGTGATTACAGCAGCCAAAGCAGCACAATGCCACTCATTTATCACAAAGTTACCCAAGGGTTACCAAACCCGTTTTGGAGAAGATGGAGTGCAGCTTAGTGGGGGTGAACAACAACGCATACAACTAGCCAGGGCTATTTTAAAGGATGCACCTATTTTGATTTTAGATGAAGCTACAGCTTTTAGTGATCCTGAAAATGAGTACCTAATACAACAAGCTTTTAGTAGATTAATCCAAAATAAAACGGTTATGATCATTGCCCATCGCCTAAGCACTATTGTAGATGCAGATCAAATTGTACTTTTTGATGAGGGAAGAGTAGTAGCCAAAGGCGACCATAACACTTTACTAACACAATGTAATCTATATCACACTATGTGGAATGCTCATATGCGTGCGAAGGAATTTGCTATTGAGACTTGAGTATGAGCTATTATATTATTTACTTTTTTATTATTCCATGAATTAGAAAATAGGCTTAAAAATGTTTAGAAATATTCTTTATACCTTTAAATTCGATAAAAAAGGCATTCGGCAAGCCCTTTTTTGGGAATGGTTGCATGGTTTTCTAGTAGCCGCCCCCAGTGGAATAGTATTGATTATTAT
>JBCDJE010000633.1:0-3115 GCA_038748185.1 Bacteroidota bacterium | reverse complement strand
CTTCTTGTGAAGATTTACTAGAAGAAACCAATCCATCGAATATTACAGATGACAATTATTTTACCGAAGAGAATGTAGATGAACTTGTTACGGCGTCATACCAAGCCTTAAGAGGACTTTATCAACAATATAATCTTGCGTTTCAAGGAACAGATATTTTTACTTCTAAGAATGAAATCATTGGGGTAAGTGCTTTAAATGAATATGTAAATATCACCGCTAGTATCACTGGTTACTGGAACCCCAGTTATAATTTAATTAGTAGAGCCAATGTTGCCATAAACAGATATAATCAGATAGAGTTTAGCAATCCTGCCAATCAATCTATGGGAATTGCTGAAGCTTCTGCATTGCGTGCATTAGCCTATTTTGAATTAGCTCAACAATATGGTGGTGTACCTATTATTTTAGAAGAAGTAACTACTATAAGAGCAGATTATAGCAGAGCAACGGAAGAAGAAGTATATGCACAAATAATTAATGACTTAAATGCGGCTATCCCTAATTTATCTGATGATGTTGAGGTAGGTAGAATAACCCAAAGAGCTGCTAAACATCTATTAGCTAAAGTTTATTTAACACGTGGCTACCTCAGTTTTGGGAGCGCTTCAGATTTTACTGAAGCTGCACGACTAGCAGAAGAAGCTATTGGGGGTTACGATATCAGAACACAAACTTTTGCAGCAGTATTTGATATTGATAATCAGCAGAATCCCGAAATTTTGTTTTCAGTACAATATGAAAGAACAACAAATACTGATGACTATTCAAATACAAAACATGGGCTCATGATGTTTAGTGTCGATCAGTTGCCTGGGATAAGTAGAGGTAACCCTTACGGAGCTGCATCCAATGCTAACATGCCAACTGATTACTTTTATAATTTATTTGCTGAAAACGATACCCGAGAAGTAGAAACTATACACAGGGTGCTTTATGCAGACCAAGAAGGTGAATATGTGGTACTTGACGAAAATGGAAATGAATTGGAATCAATTCCTATAGAGGTAGGTGATACTGTAATATATTTCCCAAAAACGCCTTTAAGCAATGAGGAAATCGCAAACAGAAATTACTGGGTATACAATCCCGGTTGGTACTACAGGAATGATGTGGATATACCTAATGAAATTCCCGGATATAAATTCAACTATGTAACCAATCAGTTTTCTGTGTTTCCAATATTCAAGAAATTCGATGATGTAGAAATTGATGCTGGTGAAAATGGCAGTAGAGATACTTATGTTTTTAGAATTGCTGAAACACATCTTATTGCGGCAGAAGCCTATTTACAAGCTGGAAATCAAGCCAATGCATTACAACATATCAATATTGTAAGAGAAAGAGCCACAGGAGAAACGAATTTTTACAGTGGCACACTTACTATTGATGACATCCTCGAAGAAAGTGCCCTTGAGCTAGCAGGTGAAGATAATAGATGGAATACCCTAAAACGTACTGGGAAATTAGGTGAAAGAATAAATCTATATAATCCTCATGTTCAAGACCACGGACAATTTGATCCTAGCATTCATTTACTAAGACCAATTCCTGAATCAGAAATATTACTTTCCGATGGTTCTTTGGTTCAAAATAATGGTTATTAATTAAGAAAGTGTTATGCTAAAAAAAGCTGCACTATTTAGTTAGCTTTTTTTAGCATATTTTGAATTTTACTATTTCACGAATTCTTTATGCATTTAACCTAAGTAACAGCTTTAAAAAAGATAATTACTTAATTTTAAGCTTCACAATGTAGTCAATAGGATCAGAAGTGCTTTCATCTAGATAAAGAAATACCCCTTCTTCCAACTGCTTGAATTTCACTTTCTTTTTTCATCAAATGAAGTAGCTGAAATGATTTTCTCATTTAGCTCTGGTATAAAAATGTATGGTTCAGCTGATGGGTTTAAAATGTAGACATATAATGTATTATTATTTTTGGTTATACTCCCCCACTCTTGCGGTACAATTACTTTACTTCTAGTACTATAAATGCTTTCTCCATATTTTTCTGTCCATTCGCCTACTTCTTCTTTAAGGGTCTGAACAAATCCGGGTTGTATTTCTCCATTGGGCATCGGCCCTGCATTCAATAGTAAATTGGCATCTCTACCTGCTGCTTTGATGAGATAATGTAGGATTTGCTTAGCAGACTTGTATTTATCATCTCTGATGTTGAAACCCCATGTTTTATTCATAGTTTCACAAGACTCCAGTGGCAACTCACTAATTTTAACACCCTTGCTGTACCCACTCTTATTCTCTTCTGGTAAATCGCGCTCAAACATTTGGAAGTCTTATCCTGCAATTGGCGTAATATGATGATTATTCCCTACCAAAGTTTTAGGGCTCAGCTCGTGTATTAAACCGTATATTTCATCGTAATGCCAATTAGTCGTTTTGCGTTGCCAGTGCCCATCAAACCAGATAGCCCCTATTTCACCATAATTTGGTCAACAGTTCTGTAAGTTGGGCTTTCATAAATGTGATGTAGCTACTCCAATCTGTATCTTCAGGTGCTCCATTTACTTTTTTTTCTTAAAACCATAATCATCTCTGCCCCAATCCAATAATGAATAATAAAAGTTAAGCTTGATACCTTCATTTGCACATTCTTCAGCGAGATCTTTTAAAGGGTCTTTTGCATAAGGCGTAACATCTATAATATTATAAGGTGAAGCATCTGTTTTAAACATGCTAAAGCCATCGTGATGACGAGTAGTAATGGTGATGTATTTCATTCCTGCAGATTTAGCTATTTGCACCCATTCTTTAGCATTGAAGGCTTGTGGATTAAAAAATTCTGCTAATCGCTTATAACTATCATAAGGAATCCTTTGATTGAACATTACCCATTCACCATCGCCCAAAGTGCTGTAGATACCCCATTGTACAAATAACCCAAACTTCATATCCTGAAATTCTTTTCTACTCGCCAAATTTTCAGTGGTAGGAGTATATTCAGGCATAGGATGGGGATATTCTTGTACTTCTGCTAAAAAGTATCACACATTAAATACAAGAATTAAAATTGTTTTTTTCATCTGTTTAAAATTTTTTGATTTCTGAATGTGCAAAAAATTTGAATACATTCAGGACGCACATAAATTTT
>JBCDJE010000632.1:0-3120 GCA_038748185.1 Bacteroidota bacterium | reverse complement strand
TAAAGCCAATTTTATTTTAAAACTCCCTTACTTTAATACTTCTAAAACTTACTGTATTACCATGATCTTGTAATAAAATTGGCCCTTCTGGAAATTCACCAAAATTTTTCCAATCAGTATATTTACTATAAGCAACTAATGCTCTAAATATTTGACTGCCTCGCTCAAAGGATACTACTTTTTCGTCGTTCAACCAGTGCTCAACATGGTTTCCTTTCACTACAATTCTAGCTTTGTTCCAATTACCAATACCCTTAAATGTTTTCTTTCTACCAGGTGCCGATAGATTTTCAGCGCGAATAAGATCATAAAGAGAACCAAGCGTTCTATTACCTTTTACACCTTTTTTAGCATCAGGATGTTTTTTATCATCTAGTATCTGGAATTCCAGTCCTATTGCCGAACCAGCTCCTTTATTTAACTCAGGATCAACAAAATATTTGATCCCACTATTAGCACCTTCGGTAATGTTAAATTCTAATTCCAATTCAAATTCACTGAAATTGCTGGTAGTAATAATATCACCAGGACCAGTAGATTCTCCACCATCAGTGGCAAGTACAGTTAGTGTTTCATCTTTTATTTCCCAGCCTGATTTAGGAAATCCATCTAACTTTGCCCCTCTCCATCCGTTTGAAGTTTTTCCATCCCACAATAATCTCCAACCTTCTCTTTTTTCTTTTTCAGTAAGTTTATTTACTAAATAACTTACTTCATCAACATCAGGATCGGGATTCCATCTTGCTTCTTCAAGTCCTTCAGTAAGTATTTTAATATTTTTCCAACGAACTTCAGTACCGTTTTGCTCTTCAGATCTTATACTATGTACTTGTAGTGCAATAAAACCTTCATTGGTCATATCATCGACAAGATTAGTACACATTACACCATTGATCCAAGTTCTTATCTCATTACCAATACACTCGATGTGGTAAGTGTTCCATTCACCTGTTCTGAAAGCTTTTCGTCCTTTCTCATTTCTTGACAAAGGATATAACCAACCTCTTCTAGCTTCATCGTAAACTCCTCCACTATATGCTCTCACACTAGGATCGATCTCTACCTGATAACCATGCACCCTCCCATCTCTATAACTATCTAGCGAATTACTCCTAATCTGAATGCCGGAATTTAACCTATTATCCACCATCAGATCTACTTCCAAAATAAAATCGGTATACATTTTCTCAGTTGTCAAAAATGTGTTTGGTGTGTTCATTTGAGAAGTTCCTACTATAGCATCCCCTTCTATCCTATATTCCGCATTTCCATTTAGCTTTTTCCAACCTTTTAAATCTTTCCCATTAAAAAGAGATTGCCAGTTTGGTGCTGGATTAGTGGCAAATGCACCACTTACGATAAAAAGGCTAAGCATTGTAACAATCACTTGCCTTAAAAATCTTGATTTTTTCATATTTCTAACAATTTAATTTTCACTGTTTTTCAAGTATGTCTTTTAAATATTACTGAAACAAAGATATTTATAAAAAAACGCTTTTTAATAGTTAGCAGAATTAAATAAACGGGAACGTTTGCGATTGATAATCAGCAAGATAGATTAGTTGTTATTTTAATTTATGTATCTATTTTTCACCAGGTAAACCTGTGAAATGAATTATGACATAATTAAGGATTACTATTTAATTAGAATAGCGTACTTTGTTTACCAACAATTTTAAAGGTTTCCCCATCGGCTTTTTTAAGATGGTAACCCTTTTGTTCTTTTGCCCATTCAATAAAGCTTATATCAAAGTCAGGGGCTAGGTAATTCCCTAGCCATGTTTCAAAGTCGGGGTGATTGATATTTAATTTGCCGTTTTCAAAAAATTTATTTTTTAGAAAGGGTATATGTTTAGCATAAGACTCAAAACGCTTAATATCTTCAGTAGAAGCATTTTTCACCAATTTGTTATAAGTATCTTTTCGTATTTCTTCAAACTCTATCTTAAACTGATCTATTAGTTCGCCTTCTTGTATAAATTTTTGTTTTTCCTTATTTGGTTGCTTTTTCTTTTCAGCTAAAGGATGCATTTGAATAGTTACCTCTTTTTTTAACAAGGCTAACATATATGCCGTGGGGTTTTCTACTTGCCCTAAATTAAACCGTTCTCTGGTATATTCGACCAATCGCCAAAGCTTTTCAGTGCTGTATTTATCAAGACAATCATCTATTTGTTTTTTGGAAAGACCCATCTCTTGTAAGGTAACTTCAAGGCGTTTAACATCATTAGTAATATATGTTTTGGGCTCTTTTACACCTGTTTCGTCTCTCTTTTTTGCTTGTGATTTTATATAAAAAAGTATCGCACAAACCTTTCTGCCATGCTTCTTTTCTCTAAAAGTGAAAGCAATATCACAATTAGTCTTTAATTCTTTCTGTGAACTTAAGAGTACTCTCTTTTTAAAATCAGCATAGAGTTTATACTTTTTCTCTACACCTAAAATCTTCTTTAATTCCTGTAGCTCAAATTCTCTTGTCCCTATCCTATGGTACTGTTTTAGCAATTGATAAATTTGTACTGCATAAACACTACTGAGGTGTAGTGTATTGCGGATATCATAAGCCGTAAATTTCTCTTTTAACTGTAATAAATAAGGTCGCAAATGCGGATGGAATACCACTTCAACAAAAGATTTCCCCTTAGGAAAATCAACAGAATGGAAAATATTACGCTGTTTTAAGCCTTCGTCATCATCAAAAATTTCTATCACATGCTTCATCATCGACTTTGTAACTTCCCTTGCCCTTTGGTATTCATTTTTATTATTGGTACCAATATCATTTACAAAATCATTGAGATAGACTTTCTGCTTACTAAATTCGCTTTGGCTTCTATCTAATTGTGCCACTAATATCTCTAAGAAACGTAATTGCGTGAGTGTCAACCCATTTAGGTGAGCATTTATCAGCCTATTACTCTTAACAATAAGATGTGGATTTGATGTTGACATTATTGGCGACTTTATTTCTTTCGAAGATAAATTTTTAATATGACAAATTAGACGCATCGTCATAAAATCAGCCTTATTATTGTCATATTTATATAATTATGACCTTATTATTGTCATATTATTTACAGCATAAACCTCTCCTGCCCTATTAATGATTTAAGGAAAAAT
>JBCDJE010000631.1:0-3123 GCA_038748185.1 Bacteroidota bacterium | reverse complement strand
TGACTCAACTGCTTCGTATTGCTTATACTGAGTCTTGGGGTATATACTATAAAATTGATCTTTTTTAATTCTTGAACTACTCAACATAGTTTGGTTACTGTTTTGTAAATACCGTTTCTTCTTCCATTCCACTATTTTGACCCCTTCATTATACATTTCACTGTAAATCTTTTCTACCTCAGTGTTAATATAATCTGCTTTAATAATGTCGTAAATTTCCTGCTCGGCACACAATTCAATTAATTTATCAAAATCGCTTGGTTTGTTGAGCCTTATAATGATGTTTTTCTTTATCTCAAACCCTTTCTCAAATTGTTCTATTTTATTTTGTGCTGTTTCAAAATCATAAAGTTTTGCCTGAGAAATGAAGTCAACGTAGAAATCTTCTTTCTTAATCTCTATTGATTTTAGATTTTCAAAAAGCTTATTGATCCTTGCAGTAATTGCCTCATTGCATATTTTTACAGTCTTACCTTCTTCTTGTATGCCTAAAGACACAACAAGTAGGTCAGGAGCTTTATTAAGTAAAATTTTTGAAGAAATCACTAGTGAAGTATCCGTTGAATAAACTGACTCTAATGAACTGATTGTTTTATTATTATAGTAATTATTATTTCCATAAACTTGATTACCACTTCTTTGGGAAAAACTGACTTGGGGTAAAATCAACAAAGTGGATACTGATAAAAATACTGCGAATAGTTTCATAGAAATACCAGGATTTATATAAAAGGTTTGCTAATAATACAAAATCAAATTTCCTGTAGAAGTACTTTCCAAGCTTCGCCTATTTTGCCCTCATCTAATAACTCCCGAGCTAATTCATGTAATTGATATTGCATAGAAGCTTTGTCTTGAGAAAATCTTTTTCTTAACTCTTGTATATTCGTTTCCTGAGCGTAAGCTTTAACCGTTTCAAGTGAGGGTAAAGTAGAAATATTGCCTAATCTACCCAAATGGTTGCCGGTTAGTACTTCACTATTTCGGATAGATACGGGAATTTGATCAACCCCAATGCCTTTTTCTCGTAACGGTTTGGGAATTTCAAATAAGGATGCATCTTGTGCCCTACAATACCAGCTTCCTCCCATGCGAGCCACTGCATCAAGTTTGTAAGGATCAATACTTTCATTTTTATTGAGTATTTCTTCTTTAATATGTGCCAGTACAACTTCGCAAATCACTAAATTTCCTGCTCCGCCTTCATTGCCTAATGCAATTATTTCATTCACCTTACATTCAAATGCGACAGGTGACTCGGCGACTCTAGGTGGTTGCACTTTTCCAGAACTAATCGCTTCTAAACCAGCCTTCTCAAACTCATTTATACCTTTATCATATTCTGTTGAAGCTAATGACATTTGTTCTACCATTGCATAATTAACTATGTTAATTACTACTTCGGGAACTTCCTTTACATTTTCTAAGGTATGCTTGGTAGTATTATCCCTTACTCTTCTGGCAGGTGAGAAAATTAAAATGGGTGGATTCGCACTAAAAGCATTAAAAAAACTGAAAGGGCTCAAATTTATATTTCCTGCTTTATCTATTGTACTGGCAAAGGCAATGGGACGAGGAGCCACTGCACCTAATAAATAACTATGAAAATCAGCTGTACTAACTGTTTGGGGGTCAATGGTTTTCATTAGCCGTATTCACTTTAAAAACAAAAATCAGTCTACTTAATGATGTTCCGTAAGTATTGCCGGAAGTACTTGACCTCTCACTTCACCAAAACCCACTCTTATATCATCCTTTTGTGCAAATCCACGCATAATTACTGTGTCGTAATCTTCTAGAAATACTCTTTCTAAACCTTTTTCTAATACAATTTTCTCTTTCCCACCCCAAGATAATTCAAGCATAGAACCAAAAGAGCTTTTCTCTTTGCCACTAATCGTACCTGATGCCATTACATCACCAATGTTAAGATTACAGCCGTTTACAGTATGATGCGCCAGTTGCTGGCTCATATTCCAATACAAGTACTTAAAATTTGACTGCGTGATCAAATGTTCTTTTTCACCATCAGCCTGCAAGTATACCTCTAAGTTAATATCAAAAGTTCTCTTAGGGCGAGATTGTAAATAAGGCAAAGGTTCAGGGCTTTGCGAAGGACATTTTGTACGAAAAGGTTCGAGAGCTTCCAAAGTAACTACCCAAGGAGAAATAGAAGAGGCAAAGTTTTTCCCCAAAAAAGGCCCTAAAGGGGCATATTCCCATTTCTGAATATCCCTTGCTGACCAATCATTGAAAAGTACCATACCAAAAATGTGCTTTTCTGCCTCTGCCACACTAATATGTTGCCCTAACTCAGTTGCCTCTCCCACTATAAAAGCTGTTTCCAACTCAAAATCCATTCTTTGTGAAGGACCAAATATAGGTGTCTCTGCCTGAGGTAACATTAGCTGTCCCTGTGGTCTATGGATGTCAGTACCGGAAACTAAAATAGAAGAGGCTCTGCCGTGGTAAGCAACCGGTAAATGTTTCCAATTGGGCAATAGTGGATTTTCAGGCCGGAACATAGAGCCAACATTGATAGCATGTTCTAAACTCGAGTAAAAATCCGTATAATCTCCAATTTTTATAGGTAAGAGCATTTTAGTGCCTTCCATGGGTAGTAAAACTTGGTCTTTGTGTACCATCAGTCTTTCATTGCCTTCTAATAGTAATTCCGATAATACCTTACGCGTACGCGCCCATATCGGTCTCCCCTGTGCAATAAAGTCGTTCAAGTACCTATTGGAAAAAATGGTTAAAGGCGCTTCAATTTCGTTGAGTAAACCCAGTGCC
The DNA here is from genome assembly GCA_038748185.1 of Bacteroidota bacterium. Taxonomy (GTDB): domain Bacteria; phylum Bacteroidota; class Bacteroidia; order Cytophagales; family Flammeovirgaceae; genus Chondrinema. The sequence goes on along the minus strand of JBCDJE010000631.1, from coordinate 330 downwards.
GCTGCTTCAACCATATCAATAATATATTCGCCAATGGCTACACCTACGCGAGGCTCACCTGTTTCATGTTCAAAAATTCCAAACGGTAAATTATATATGGTAAAATCAGAATCTTTGGGGATTTCTATCCAAGATTGCATAGTTGAAAATTTTTAGTGCTAGTTAAAATTTCGATAAATTACATCCAGTATTCTCATTAAATTCTGATAATCATTGTCTGTTAAACCTTCCCATCCCTGTTTCCTTATAGCATACACTTCTGGTAACGCTTTTTCAATCACTGCTTTCCCTTTATCGGTTAACATTATGCGAAACCTTCTGCGATCATCC
>JBCDJE010000630.1:0-3128 GCA_038748185.1 Bacteroidota bacterium | reverse complement strand
GCAACAACTATTTTTTATTAATTTATTTGCACGATTCAAAGCGCAGATAAGATGTTATTAATGGGCATAATGTACTTTTTATTCTTTTTTTAATGTATCTTTTTTGTATTTTTGGATTGCATGTAATGTAATTGGAGAGGTGGCCGAGTGGTTGAAGGTGCTCGCCTGGAAAGCGAGTGTACTCTGCAAAGGGTACCAAGGGTTCGAATCCCTTTCTCTCCGCAAGATTTGAAATTGAATCTTCATTTAATATTTTGGCTTTCATTGTACACTTTAATTGAAAATTAAACATTAGGTTATGAAAAAATTATTCTCATCATTATTGCTAATTTGTGCATTAACATTTGGCTTAAATTCAGTTGTTTCAGCGCAGGTTGATGATGGATCGGATTCAGAAGCTTCTTCTATGGCTGACTCTGCTTCCTCTATGGTAGAAGAGACTACAAGCTCTATGCAAGATGTAGCTGCTGAAGTTACTGAAGAGGTTGCCGAACCTCAAACATTCCATCAAATTGTAAAAGAAAAATTTATTGAAGGAGATTGGAGATTTATGAGCCCTGTATTGTTATGTCTTATTTTAGGATTAGCTATAGCATTAGAAAGAATTATTTCTCTAAATCTTGCTACTACAAACACGCGTAAGCTAGTAGAGCAGGTAGATCAGGCAATTACTGACGGTGGCATTGAGGCTGCTACTAACGTAACAAAATCAACTAAAGGCCCTGTTGCTTCTATATTCACACAAGGTTTAATGAGAATGTCGGAAGGGATTGAAATGGTAGAGAAATCTATTATTGCTTATGGTTCTGTGGAAATGGGTAAATTAGAGAAAGGGCTAGTTTGGATTTCATTGTTTATATCACTTGCTCCAATGTTAGGTTTCATGGGAACAGTAATTGGTATGATTGGAGCATTCGATGCTATTGAAGCAGCTGGCGATATTTCTCCATCTCTTGTTGCAGGTGGTATTAAAGTAGCACTCTTAACTACTGTTGCAGGGCTTATTGTTGCTATTATTCTTCAATTATTCTATAATTATTGTGTATCTAAAGTAGATTCATTGGTAAATGAAATGGAAGATGCTTCTATCTCGTTTGTTGATGTTTTAGTGAAGCATAAAGTAGCTGCTAACAGCTAATCTTATGGTGTACCTCACATTCATTCATTGTGCAGGTTAGAATTAATTATAGAATAATTTAAATACATAATTATGGAAGAATTTATTTCATCATATTTACTGCCCGCATCGTATGTCTTAGTAGCTTTGGCTGCTGCTGGATCCATTATACTACCACTTATCAAGTCAATTTCTGATCCTAAAAGTCTAGTAGGTACAGCTATCGGTCTGGGAATTTTGATTGTTATATTTCTCATCGGTTACTCTATGGCTGGTGATGAAGTAACTCCGAAATATATGGAGTTTGATGTAGGTGCTTCACTTTCCAAGTTCATTGGTGGTGTACTTACTATGTTTTATATACTACTTGGTGTATCGCTAATAGGTATTGTATATACAGAAGTTTCAAGAATTTTTAAATAATAAATACCATGGGAAGAAGTAAAAGACAATCAACTGAAGTAAATGCCGGATCAATGGCTGATATTGCTTTCCTATTGCTTATATTCTTCTTGGTGACTACTACCATTGCTTCAGATAAAGGTATTTATGTTCAACTTCCACCAAAGCCAGAAGAGCAGGTTGAAGTGAAACTTAAGGAAAGAAATATCTTTAATATTTTGATTAATTCAAGAGATATGATGCTTGTGGAGGAACAACCAATGGATATTTCTGAACTGAAAAGTGAAGTGAAGAAGTTTATTACTAATAATGGTAGGGATGAGAGATCCTCAGAAAGTCCTGATAAAGCAGTAGTTTCTTTAAAAACCGACCGAGGTACTAGTTACGAAATGTATATTAGTGTAGTTGATGATTTGAAAGCTTCATACAATGAGTTGAGAGCAGAATACTTAGGGATCACGGTTGATGAGTTTAATAACATCGATAGAAAAACAGAGGAGGGTGAGGAAATGTACAAGCGTGCAAGAGCAGCTTTCCCTTATCAAGTATCAGATGCCGAGCCTTCTGATATAGGTGCAATTCAATAGTTCATTTTAAAAATAGGTACTATGGCAAAGTTTAAAAAGAAAACAAATACCAGTCAGGATATACCTACTTCTGCATTGCCTGATATTATATTTATGTTACTATTCTTTTTTATGGTAACAACTGTATTGAGGGAAACAGACTTACTAGTAGAAAATAAATTACCCAATGCTACTCAGTTAACTAAATTAGAGCAGAAATCTTTGGTAAGTTATATCTATGTAGGTAAGCCTAAAGATATTCAGAAATATGGTAAAGAGCCTCGCATTCAGGTAAACGACGTTTTAGTTGAGCCTGACGAAATTCCTTTATTTGTATTTCAAGAAAAGGAAAAGCTTGATGAAGTTGAAAGAGATAAAATTACGATGTCTTTAAAGGTTGATAGAGATGCAAAAATGGGTATCATTATCGATGTGAGACAGCAATTGAGAGAAGCAAATGCTTTAAAAGTAAACTATTCTAGTACACTAAGTGCAGATGCTATTCTCTAAGTTTAATATCAATAGCTAGAAATTTCTTAGAAAAGGATTACTGATTAATGTAATCCTTTTTTATTACTTCGCTTCTAATTTTATTTGGGTTCGCAATGATATATTAATTATCGCTGGTTTATTTATACGATTCTTCAGGTTTGTTTTTTAGGATAGAATTAATTGAAAATTTATGTGGTACTACGAAGTATAGAATGATATGAGGTTTTTGGATCATACTGCATGAAAAGCACTTCTTTGAGAACGAAAGTGTGGCAAGTGCGTTGGTGTGAAGCCATTATAGAGTTTATATATTCTTTCCAAGTGGCTTTCATTTTGTTCGGAATAACGTTGTCAGCATGGCGGGTAGGTAATTGATTTTTAATATCTTACAAAGAAACCTCATGTTAGAACAGCAATTCTCAATTTGGTTAAAATCATCGAAAGGAAGAAATAAGGCTTAATTTTGCAGGATGAAAAAGACAGCAAAATTGGAATCCTTAGGAAGTTTTGACAGCTTGTATAATGGTGTAATCACCCGATTGTTTCAAGAT
>JBCDJE010000629.1:0-3177 GCA_038748185.1 Bacteroidota bacterium | reverse complement strand
AATACCATTCTGCGAGGCCTCTCAGACAAAGATATAGCAGGCTTGAGAGATTGGCTTTATCATTCTCAACGAAATGAGGAAAACCATTATCTTGCTATAAAATATTTCATCATAAATTATAGCCTTGAGATGCTGGCAAAAATGCCATACTTATAAAAAGAACACTACCAAACTAGCTGAAATTCCTAAAATAGATACAAGAAGTGCCACACAAAACTACAGTAAACGGATTTAACCTAAATGAAAACTCAATGCAATCTATTTATCATGAGTGGCAAAAATAATTCGCAATAACTTATATTGTCTATCTTGGTTTTCTATTTAGTTCTTTTTTTATTATTACTATAAAATAATTATCAAAATCTGTTATTTCACCTAAATAATGACAATTGCTCTTTATAAAGAGCATGCTTTATGTTAGATATATTGAAATCAATATCATCATACGTGATTTCTTGGTCTTTTTGGATATCTTTTTTAAGAACACACCCTTCTGCTAATCCCATAGGCAATAAATTTTCTTTTCTCGCTACAGCATAGTTTTCACAAACACCATAAGATTTAAATCCCCCCAATCCATCAATGGTTTCACCAGCCTTTAAATCAGATTTAGCTTTGGTTACCACTTCTACAACAGGTCCTGCTTCAGGAGCAAGTATTATATCATCAAAATCTATCATTCTTGAAATTGAATTAGCAATTTCAAAAAAGAGTAGATGATAGGGTACGTAAAAGCTATATAAAGGGCCCTCCCCTAATTTTCCATATTTTAAGTACTTAGCTGCAAACTTGTCATCTGATGTTGCATATATAAAAACTCCAGGCCCTGGTTTAGGCCCTACTACATAGTCAACTATACCACCTAATTCTTTTAATTCTTCAATGTTGTAAAGATGTTTTAAATCATCTATATGTTCTTCAGAATGGTATCCATACATCCCTCTTTTGGCTACTTGCATACCCGTAGCATTGGCAATGCAAGCTTGCTCAAATGAGATTTTAGTACCGTCGGCAAAGCTAGTAACCATTTCTGGAGTCATATCCCATTGAGCGGCAAATTTTCTTTGTGTTTCGGGAGTACGATAATGGTTCTGAAAGCCTTTTATATTCCCACAAAGTAATGGCTCAAAACCCATACTTTTCACAAACCTGTATAAATTAAGAGTAACTCCTGGTTGATCTCCATCACCTACACTATATTTAACTCCTGCAGCATCTGCTTTGTATTTGAGAATAGGACCTATTGTTGCATCAATTTCAGCATTAAACGATAGAATATGCTTCCCAAAATCCATCGCTTTCAGCATAGCATTAGCTGCAAACTCTATAGTCCCTGTAACCTCAACAAGAATATCAATATTATCTGCTTCACATAATGCATCTATATTTGAAGTAATTGTAGCTTTTCCTGCTTTTATAGCTGATTCCATTTCAAAGGCAGAATCAACAACTTGATAATTAGTAATTCCAACATAATCATAAGCTGCTTTCGCCTTTTCGATTGTCCTGTTAAATGTTGCAACTATCTCCATACCCTGAGTATATTTTGTAATCTGGTTCATCATTCCCTTCGCCATTATACCCGCGCCAATCAACCCTACTTTAATTGGGTTATTTTCTTTTTCCCTTTTTTTTAGTACACTATCAACAAGTATCATATTGAGTTAAGAGTTTTTATTAATACCGAAAGCAATTTTTGTTTAAACTTGTCCTTTAAAATGGACTATCATATTCATCAAGTCTTATTGCATTTTTATCTTTAGCTGAGATTATTGGATTCATATCTGGCCATTCTATCCCACAAGAATCCCAACGTATAGCACCATCACTTTCAGGTTTATATATCATTGTTGTTCTATAGAGGAAAATAGCCTTATCTGTTAGAGTATAGAATCCATGTGCCAGACCAGGAGGTATGTACAACATATTTCCTTTTTCTTCACTTAATTCTATTGCGAAGTACTCTTTATATGTTGGTGAATCTTTTCTTATATCAACAACTACATCCCAAACATTTCCATATAGACAGGTAACGCATTTTACATGATCATGAGGTGGTATTTGAAAATGCAATCCTCTTAATACTCCTTTTTTAGAAACTGAATGATAGCCCTCTGTATATTCTAGAGCAAGACCACATTCTTCAAATGTTGGATAATGAAAAGTTTTTATCAAACGTCCACGGTGATCCTGAAAAATATTAGGTTGAAGCTCAAAACAACCAGCTATTTTAGTTTCTATTTTTTTCATTATTTATAGATTTTTATTAAAGTCATTGTACAACTGTATTTGCTCAATAGTTATCTTTTTTGCCAATTTAGGATTTCGAGTTACATTTTTGTACCAGTTTGCAGTTTGTTCGACGGTTTGTTTGAAATCCCATTTAGGAAGCCAATTTAAAAGATGATATGCCTTATCAATGGTTAGATTAAGTAAGGATGCTTCATGCATATTCTTTGGATCACTGCAATCTTTCCAGTTACCTTCTTTCCAATTTCCTAATAATTCCTCAACTAATTCTCTAACTTCTCTATTAGAATTAATAAGCGGTCCAAAATTGAATCCACTACAATAAAGTTCTATATCCTTAGGGGATAATATATCTGACAAAAGTTTTTTTCCTAATTTTAGATATCCATCGATAGGCTCTAAAACATGTTGCCAAGGTCTAGTTGCATTAGGGTTACGCACTTCAATTATTTTTCCTTCAGAAAGCGATCTTATACAATCAGGTACAATTCTATCTGCAGCCCAATCACCTCCACCAATAACATTACCTGCTCTAACACTTGCTAAGCGCACTTTATTGCCATCTTTGAAAAAAGAATTTCTCCATGATGATACTAGAAGTTCACAAGCACCTTTACTGGCTGAATAAACATCGTGCCCACCCATAGGATCGTTCTCTCTATAGCCAAATAACCATTCTTTATTTTCATAACTTTTATCTGTTGTAATAACAACAATAGAGGTTGAAATTCCTAGTTGTCTAACCGCATCCAAAAGTTGCGCAGTTCCAATAATATTAACTTCAACAGTTTCCAGAGGCTCTTTATAAGAGTATCTTACTAATGGTTGAGCCGCTAAATGAAAAATAATATCTGGTGAAACATCTTCGATACAATTTTTGAGCATTGTAAAATCACGTATATCAGCGATATTATGATTTATTTCTTT
>JBCDJE010000628.1:0-3179 GCA_038748185.1 Bacteroidota bacterium | reverse complement strand
TTTTAATAAAATAAATTTCATCAATTCCTTAAAGGCTTGCCCTTAAAGAGTATACTTTGAACCCTTTCTAAAGTCTTCTGCTCTCCACATAGGCTCAAGAAAGCTTCTCTTTCCAAATCGAGTAAGTATTTTTCTGACACTAGGGTTGGTGCTGAAAGGTCACCCCCATTCATTACATAGGAAAGTTTTCGAGCAATCTTGGCATCGTGTTCTGAGGCATAATTACCAAACAACATCCCGGCAATACCTGCTTCAAAAGTAGCCATCCCCGCTTTACCCAAAACTTTAATATCTTTTCTTTCAATTGGAGTCGTATAACCTGCTTCTGCTAACTTAATCGCTTGTAATTTCGCATCAGCCAATAACCTTGATCTGTTTAATGTGACTTGGTCAGAACTCCTCAAATAACCCATTTTTCTACCTTCCTCGGCTGATGTTGCCACTTTAGCAGTAGCAATATTCATAAAATATTCTTGTAATCTATTGATTTCAGGATCTCCGGGAGCGTAAGAACCAGAAGCACGTAAAGTCATTTCTTTTGTTCCGCCACCTGCAGGAATTAGCCCTACCCCAAACTCAACTAATCCAATATATGTTTCTGCATGCGTCTGGATATGATCACAGTGAATTGAAAGCTCACAACCACCTCCTAATGCCAAGCCAGCAGGTGCTGCTACTACCGGAACTGAAGAGAACCTAGCACGCATCATGGTATTTTGGAACTGGGCAATCATTAGATTGATCTCATCCCATTCTTGGTCTCCTGCAAACATAAACAACATAGCTAAGTTTGCCCCTGCAGAAAATTGTGGTGCTTCATTTCCAATTACTAAACCACGAAAGTTTTCTTCAGCTTTGGTTATAGAAGTATTGATGCCTTCTATCACTTCAGCACCTATTGAGTTCATTTTTGTGTGAAACTCTAACCCTAATATACCATCACCAAGGTCAAATAAAGTAGTGCCACTATTTCCCCAAACTTTATTCGATTTTCTTAGAGTATCTAAATAAATAAAAGACTCTGTTCCGGGTATAACCTTGTAAGACTTACTAGCAGTATCATAATATTTCTTCTCTCCGTTCTCAACATGGTAAAAACTTTCTGCGCCATTTTCTAACATGTCATAAACCCATTGAGCAGGTTTTTGCCCAGCTGATTCCATTTTAAGCACAGTATCTTTCAAACCTAGCATATCCCAAGTTTCAAAGGGGCCAAAATCCCAACCAAATCCCGCTGCAACTGCTTGATCTATTTTATATAGATCATCTGCAATTTCAGGTATCCGCATAGTGCAATACCTAAACGTATCAAAAAACGACTTCCGCAGAAACTCTCCTGCTTTATCATCTGCATTTAATAAAAACTTAATTCTCTCTGTGGTATCTTCAATACCCTTTGCTTTTTCTAATGATGGGAATTTAGCTTTAGTTCTAGGACCGTATTCATAGGTTTTGAAATCGAGTTCTAATATTTCCCTTTCACCTTTTTCATTTCTCGTTTTTTTGAAATAACCTTGTCCTGTTTTATCACCAAACCATTTTCTTTCATAGAGCTCTTTCACAATACCCGGCAATTTAAAGGTATCTTTCGATTCATCGTCAGAAAGAATGGCGCGCAAGTTATTAGATACATTTACGGTGGTATCAAGCCCTACAACATCCATAGTGCGGAAAGTGGCAGATTTTGGCCTACCTATAAGCGGACCAGTTAGTCGATCTACTTCACCAATGGTGAGTTCCATATCTTCAATAATATGCATTGCCGACATAATTGCATATACACCTATTCTATTGGCAATAAATGCTGGCGTATCTTTGCAAAGTACTGTTTCCTTACCTAAATACAGATCACCATAGTGCATGAGAAAATCTGTAATTTCTTGTTTGGTATCAGGACCTGGAATAATTTCCAATAACCTTAAATAACGAGGAGGATTAAAAAAGTGTGTTCCGCAAAAATGTGTCTTAAAATCATCACTTCTTCCTTCACACATTAAATGCATGGGAATACCTGATGTATTGGAGGTAATAAGTGTACCTGGAGTTCTGAACTTTTCTACCTGATCAAAAATCAACCTTTTAATTTCAATCTTTTCTACTACCACTTCTATTACCCAATCACAATCCGCTATTTTCGGCATGTCATCTTCAAAGTTACCGATCTGGATAAATGATGCATTTTTATTATTGTATAATGGAGCAGGTTTAGACTTGATAGCAAACTGCAAAGCTTCATTTACTATCCTGTTTTTAACTATTTTATCTGTTAATTCAAGCCCTTTAGCTTTTTCTTTTTCGTTTAATGCTTTTGGGGGAATATCGAGTAAGAGTACCTGCACACCAATATTTGCAAAGTGGCATGCAATCCTGGAACCCATAACTCCTGAACCCAATACAGCAACATTTTTTACTGTTCTTTTTTTCATATTTTCTGTTGTTAGAGGTTATACTTAAATTTTTGGTCAGGAATGCTTGTTTGTAGCTGCGATAGAATGGTTGTTAGTATTTTATATTACCAAGAATTTCTTCTTCTGCTTCATGCTCATCAAGGTTTTCAATTACATAATGTATCTTCTCAATTACTTTAAAAAAAGATTGCAACTCTCCTTCACTTATTTGATTACTCAATTTTCTGTTGAAATACTTTACTGACTGCCGGGCTAACTCTCTTTTCTTCTTTCCTTCTTCAGTTAAAAAAATAATTACTTTACGCTTATCATTTTTATCCGATTTTCTATAAATCAATCCTTTTTCTTCAATTGATTTTAGCATTCTTGTTAAACTACGAGCTTCCATTCCGAGTAAGGGTGCTATCTTAGTAGCAGGTGTACCCTTTTCCCTATCTATATTTAATAGTACAAATCCAGAGGAGTGAGTAATATCAAAATCGGCACCTATGTAATTATACATTTTCGATATAGCAAGCCAAGCTGCCTTAATGCTAAAATCAACTGACTTTTTCTTTTTATCTCTACTATCTGACATCGTCTATTGGTTCCTTTTCGGGTAATAACAAAAATAGGAAAAAATATTATGCATGCATAATATTTTTTCCTATACACATAGCCCAATCATTATATATTATAGAGAAATATCTACCTGATAATATATGTAATCACACAAAGAAGCTTAAGCTAATTCAATTATTTGAATATAAGTAGAAAGCTATTATCTTTAAT
>JBCDJE010000627.1:0-3183 GCA_038748185.1 Bacteroidota bacterium | reverse complement strand
TTTCGTGTTGATTCTTACGAATAGAAAGTTTATGCATTTTTTAAGTAGTATTTGATGGAGATCCCTATACTTTCAGATTTAACACTGATTCTTGGAATATCTGTAATCGTTATTTTGGTATTGCATCGCCTGAAACTTCCAACCATTATAGGTTTTCTTATAAGTGGAATAATTTGTGGACCATATACATTGCATTTAATAAAATCTGAATCAGAGGTAGAAATGCTTTCAGAGATAGGAATTGTTTTGCTCCTATTTACCATAGGTCTTGAATTTTCTATTTCCGGTTTAATGCGCATTAGACGCGCTATTTTTATAGGGGGCTTACTTCAATTAATGCTTACTATTGCTGCTTTCACAGCATTAGCTTATTACTTTAGTTACGATTATTTACCCATTGCACTATTTATAGGCTTTATTTTTAGTTTGAGCAGTTCTGCTATCGTATTAAAACTACTGCAAAGTAATGGAGATATTAAAAAGGAGCATGGCAAAGTGATTTTAGCTATTCTTATTTGTCAAGATGTAGCTGTTGTGCCAATGATGCTTACATTTCCTTTGCTTTCAGGTATGGCGGAAGATGTAATGCAAGAAATTTTAATACTAGGAGGAAAAGTTGCCGGTGTCTTTGTGTTTATTTTGGTGAGCATGAAGTTTATCATTCCTAAGCTGTTGTTTCAGATTGCTAAAACAAAGAGTAAAGATTTATTTATAGTAGGCATTATGGTTTTGTGTTTTACCATTGCTTGGATTACTTCCAAAGCAGGTTTATCACTCGCATTAGGAGCCTTTTTAGCTGGGTTAATGATTTCAGAATCAAAATACGGTTATGAAGCAGCGGGAATTATTCTTCCCTTTAAAGAAATATTTACCAGTATATTTTTTGTGTCCATAGGCATGATGATGGACTTAAATTTTCTCTGGCATAACTTAGGTTACGTACTGTTGTTTACAGTACTTACTATGTTTACAAAAGCCTTAACCGGTGGGATTGCAGCAGCAGCATTAGGAAAGTCTTTCAAAACAGTCTTACTTACCGCAATAAATGTATGTCAAATTGGAGAATTCTCATTTGTACTTATGAACTCCGGTTCTGACTATGGTTTATTGCCGATAGAGATACACCAATATTTATTGGCAATTGCCATATTAACTATGGCAATTACGCCAATCCTCATGACTTTCGATCAGAAGATATGCGCATTTATTATTAAGGTACTCCCTTTTAGTAGTAAAATGAAAGCAAAGCTATTGGCGGTTCCAGAGAAAAATGCTGCTTATAATGTTGAAGAATTACAAGATCATATTGTTATTATAGGCTATGGTTTAGCAGGACAAAGCTTAGCACATTGTGCATTGGCTTCACAAATCCCTTATGTAATAATTGAGTTGAACCCTAAAACTGTTGAGGAGGCTGCAAAGGCAGGTATCCCGATTATTTATGGTGATGCTTGTAACGAAGAAGTACTTAATCATGCCAATATAGATAAAGCCAAAGTAGCTGTTATTACAACAATTGCCACTACTAAGGCTTCAGAGATTACTTATCATCTAAGGCGCTTCAATGAAAAGCTATCTATAATAGCACGTACAAAGCAGTTAGAAGAAATGGAAGATCTTCGCAGGCATGGTGCTAATGCAATTATTGTTGATGAGTTAGAATCTAAGCTTGAAGCTATTATGATGGTGATGTCGCTCTATAATGTACCCGAAGACCATATAAAAGAGTACACTTCAGCAGTAAAAAAACTTATCTTATAATCTTAGACTAAAATCTTTTTTGTAAAACTTTAAATCAATTCTTTGAAAAGCCCTTGTAAGGCAAATTAGAATTATCTTTTTATATAGGTATTTACAAGTAACAATTTCATTTATCATTCTATTTTCCTGATACAAAATATCTAGTTGCATTTCTTTAATTCGTAAATGTAAGGTTAGGTGCTTAACTTTGAATCTTATACTTTACAACTAGTATTTATTAGCTTTTTAACAAGTGTAAGTAAAGCTTTGCAGTAGCAGACTATCATGCAGAAAGATCAGAAAGATTCAAAAAACAATAAAATAAATAAGAAGACATTTAAGCGGCTATTGGGGATTTACAGTTTTATGGTTCCTTACCGTACATGGTTTATTCTAGGTTTAATTAGCCTAGTGTTTTCAAGCACTGTTTTATTGGGCTTCCCTTATTTTACCGGTAAGCTCATTGATACTTCTTTAGGTAAAAATGATTGGTTACTAAAAGGTATCGATGGCATTGCTCTTGGGTTGGTTGCTATACTAGTTATCCAAAGTGTATTTTCTTTTTTAAGGATATACTTTTTTGCCCAAGTGAGTGAACGTTCAATGGCCGATATTAGAAGAGGGCTTTATGAAAAATACATGACACTTCCTGTTAGTTTTTTTGATTCACGTCGCACAGGAGAGTTATTCAGTAGAATTACTGCTGACGTTTCTTTGCTTCAAGATACCTTTACTGTTACTCTTTCAGAGTTTATAAGGCAAACCAGTATATTAATCATCGGTATTGTTGTTTTGTTTGTTACTAACCCTGAACTCACACTATTTATGCTTGCAACAATTCCTATTTTGGTAGTTAGTGGGTTTCTTTTTGGTAAGTTTATAAGAAAGCTTTCAAAAAAAACACAAGACGCTTTAGCAGATGCTAACATAGTAGTTGAAGAAACACTACAAGCCGTAAGTACCGTAAAAACTTTTACCAATGAACTTTTCGAAGTAATGCGCTATAGCAAGTCACTTAACGAAGTAGTGAACTTGGCAATTAGAAATTCATATTATAGAGGAGGTTTTGTCTCATTTATAATTTTTGCCCTTTTTGGAGGAATTGTATTGGTCTTGTGGTATGGAGCTAGTTTAGTAGATAAAGGAGATATTACTATTGGAGAACTAACATCCTTTATTATTTATACCATGTTTATTGGGGGGTCTATTGGCGGATTGGGCAATATTTATGGTTCTTTACAAAAGGCAGTGGGTGCTTCAGATAGAGTACTGGAAATACTAGATAAAGAAGCAGAATTGGTTATTAGAGATACTTCAAAAGAAGTAATACAAAGATTTAAAGGAAACATCATTTTTGAAGGAGTAAAGTTTGCTTACCCTACACGTAAAGATATCACTGTTTTAAAAGGGATTAATTTTATTATTGAACCAGGTGAAAAGGTG
>JBCDJE010000626.1:0-3190 GCA_038748185.1 Bacteroidota bacterium | reverse complement strand
TATTTCTCATTTAGTGTATTTGCAGAAATAAATTGATGTGGAATTATTTGTAGAAAACGACCGGGATGAAGGAAGCTTGATTTCCTATAGCTGGGAGAAAGTGAAACAGTAATTTTTAAGTAGCCAGTCGTATTTAGCTATAGTTTTTAGTAGCAACACTTTTAATATTCAATAACTTATTAAATTCTAATAGTAAGGGTTATTCTTGAACAACTACTTAAAAACCAGCCCCAAAAAAAGCCGGGCTTGCCGGCTTAAAAAAATGTTTTAGAAAATTAGTTGTTGTAGACTAGGACAGTTCTTTCAATAATATCACAGCATTCGTGTAACTGCTCTTCTGAGATTACCAAAGGTGGAGCAAATCTTATGATGTTCCCATGTGTTGGTTTGGCAAGTAGTCCATTCTCTTTGAGTTTTATACAAAGCTCCCAAGCGGTACTACTATCGGGCGTATCGTTTATAATAATAGCATTTAGTAATCCTTTCCCTCTTACTTTTACAATAAGATCTGTTTTTGTGATGAGGCTATCCATTCTTTGCCTAAAGATTTTACCTAAGTGGTAAGCATTTTCAGTGAGTTTTTCATCTTTTAATACTTGTAGAGCAGTCATCGCTACGCTACAAGCAAGTGGATTCCCACCATAGGTAGAACCATGTTGTCCGGGTTTTACAGTGAGCATTATCTCATCTCTGGCTAAAACTGCTGAAACAGGTAATACACCTCCAGAGAGCGCTTTACCCAAAATTAAGATATCAGGTTTAACACCTTCATAATCACAAGCGAGCAGTTTACCTGTTCTACCGATTCCGGTCTGGACTTCGTCGGCGATAAATAGCGCATTATATTTTTGACACAATGCATAAGCACTCTTTAGATAACCTTCATCAGGTACAACTACTCCAGCTTCACCTTGGATAGGTTCCACCATAAAGCCTGCTACATTGTTTTCTTGTAAGGCTTTTTCTAGTGCTTCCAAATCATTGTAAGGGATGAGTTCGAAGCCGGGCATATAAGGACCGTATTCACCATAGCTTTCAGGATCATCTGATGAAGAAACAGCAGCCAGCGTTCGTCCCCAAAAATTACCATTAGCAAAAAGTATTTTCGCACTATTTTCAGGAAGTTTTTTTATTTGGTATGCCCATTTCCTACAAAGCTTTATAGCTGTTTCTCCACCTTCAACACCAGTATTCATTGGGAGTACGCGATCGTATCCAAAGTATTCGGTGATGTATTTTTCAAAAATACCTAAAACATCATTGTAAAAAGCTCTTGAAGTAAGTGTAAGCTTCGAAGCTTGTTCGTACAAACTATTTAGAATTCTAGGATGGCAATGCCCTTGGTTTACTGCCGAGTATGCAGAAAGGAAATCGTAATATTCTTTGCCTTCAACATCCCAAACTTTAACACCTCTTCCTTTTGAAATAACAACAGGAATCGGATGGTAGTTATGTGCCCCGTATTTATCTTCGAGTTGTATGGCTTCGTTTGAATTAGCGATAGTTGTTATCATAAATTCTGTAGTTGATTATTGGTTAAACATATTTGTATTACGGGTTAATAAGCTTGCCTAATATTTAACATACTTAATTAGTCATAGCCAAAAGTAAATCATGTTGGGTGATAATGTGTACTTGGTCTTGATAATCCCTCACTAACAAAGCGGGATTTTCTTTATTTATGAGAGATGAAAGGGAGTCTACTGTATTGTCCATCGCGACAAAAGTAAAGGGCTTATCCATTAATTCTGTCACTTTTGCCATTTTCACATCAGGTTGCTCAATCATTTTTCTGAGAATACAAGAATCAGTTAGACTACCAACAATAGCATTTTCTTCATTCTTAACAGGAATTTGTGAGATTCCTTCCTTATTCATAATACTAATAGCTTCTTCTACAGTTTGTTTATCATCGATCATTACTAGCGTGCTTTTACCATTTTTCTTGTTAATGATATCTCTGGCAGTAGCAAATTCTCTTTCTTCTAAGAAACCATGATCTTTCATCCAAGTATCATTATATATTTTGTTAAGATATCTTGTACCGTGGTCAGGTAAAATTATCACCATTAAATCATCTTTTTTTAGATATTTTTTAGCGTATTCTAATGCACCAAAAACAGCTGAACCACAAGACCAACCAATAAATAAGCCTTCCTCCCGAGCTAGCCTTCTGGTCATAATGGCGGCATCTTTGTCTGTCACTTTTACAAAGGTATCAATCAAAGAAAAATCAACATTTGCGGGTAAAATATCTTCCCCAATTCCTTCGGTGAGATATGGATAAACCTCTTTTTCATCGAATATGCCAGTTTCTTTATATTTTTTAAAAAAAGAGCCGTAAGAGTCAATACCTACTGTAACTACATCTGAGTTTTGTTCTTTTAAATATTTTGCCACACCACACATAGAGCCACCCGTACCTACACCAGCGGCATAATGCGTAACTTTACCCGCTGTTTGTTCCCATATCTCGGGTCCAGTAGTTTCGTAGTGTGCAATAGCATTAGAAAGATTATCGTATTGATTTGGGTAGAAGCTGTTCGGTATATCTTGATTTAATTTTCTAGCAACCGAATAATAAGACCTTGGGTCTTCAGGGGGTACATTGGTGGGGCAAACAATTACCTCAGCACCAACTGCTCTCAAAATATCAATTTTTTCTTGCGATTGTTTATCTGAAACAGTAAAAATACATTTGTAACCTTTTGCAATTGCCGCTAGTGCTAAACCCATTCCCGTGTTGCCCGAAGTTCCTTCTATAATTGTTCCGCCTGGTTTTAGTTTACCTTCTTTTTCTGCATCTTCAATCATTTTAAGTGCCATACGATCTTTCATCGAATTTCCTGGGTTGAAATATTCAACTTTTACAAGAATCGTTGCCTCAATACCAGCAGTGACGGAATTCAACTTTACCATGGGTGTATTTCCGATGGTCTCGATAATTGAATTATAATAATTCATTTTTTATAATTTAAACAGGTAGTTTTTATATAATTAATATTTCCTGATGTATCTCAACATAAAACTGCAAAGGTGTTGGATGTTCCAAGATTTACAAACTTATTTAAATTAAAAATATAGAAAGCTTGAAAGTTCACGGAATATTTAAATTTTATAATGAATATTTTATTATTAAGATATGAATGAAGGTTCGGTGCTCTTCTATACACATATTGCTCCCATTATT
>JBCDJE010000625.1:0-3192 GCA_038748185.1 Bacteroidota bacterium | reverse complement strand
TCTAAGAAGGCCCCATATCCGGCCTCACTCATCCAGAACTGCAAAAGATTATCCACCCCGTTCGACGTCAGCGTGGCCCCGGATAAAGCCTGTTGACCATACTTTTCAATGATTCAACAGCCCTGATTATCCCCCTAGCTTTTAAAATAAAAGCCTCTCCCATAGCAGTAGGTTTTAACGGTTGGGCAGACCTATCAAATAATAATATACCTATCTCCTCCTCTAGTTTTTTTACTTGCAATGTAAGCGTTGGCTGTGCAACAAAGCAACTCTCTGCTGCTTTTACAAAATGCCTGTGCACATCTAAAGCTATGACATACTGAAGTTGCTGTAATGTCATTTATTTTATAAATATTATAATTAAAAGTATTTATTTGACAAATATATTAATTCTTTCCAAATTAGCGAAAGGTTATAAGACGGTTTTAAACTAAGTGACAGCCAATTGAGACATATATCTCTTTATTCATTCTAGCATTATCAACAAAAAGTAAAACTGTATAGTTAGGTCTTTAAAATATGAATATCACTTCACTTATTTAAAATGAAGTGTAAGAGGCATTTTAGGATGGTGTCTATCAAAAACAATTGAGTGTAATTGTTTATTTTTAAAGTTCATTTAATGGCTTTTCTTCTAACATAATCTTTGGGCTTATATGAAGTAACAATGCTATTAAAGCACTACTTTTATGCAAAAAATATAAACATCCATTTGTTACATACAATTATATAGCAAAGCATTTATCTAAAACAGCATGAAAAAAACAGGAATACTAATGGTAAATCTGGGAACACCAGATTCATATAAAAGAAAAGATGTTGGAAGATATTTGGGTGAATTCTTAATGGATGGAAGAGTAATTGATGTGCCTTATTTGCTCAGATTCATTTTAGTAAAACTCATTATTGTACCTTTTCGCGCAATTAAAGTAGCCAAAGAGTATAAAAAACTTTGGTTAGAAGAGGGTTCTCCCCTATTGGTACACGGAAAAAACCTTACTGAAAAACTAAGAAAAAAATTTGGAGAAGATACGCCAGTAGTACTTGCGATGCGTTATCAAAACCCTTCTATAAACAAAGGATTAGACGAACTAAGAAAGCAAGGGGTAAATAATATTATCATTTTTCCACTTTTTCCGCAATATGCTTCAGCTACAATCGGCTCTGTAGCAGAAAAAGTAATGGATATAATTTCGAAATGGAATGTAATTCCTGATGTTCAGTTCCTTAATAGCTACCACGATGATCCTAGATACATTACTTGTTTTGCAAAAAAAGTAAAAACTGATATAGAAAAGCATAAGCCCGATCATATCCTTTTTAGTTTCCATGGCATTCCTGAAAGACATTTAGATAATATGAATAAAGGAAGTGTTCCTTATTGCAAAAGACCTGACTGTGTATGTGCAGAAGGCGATCCTGAAAATAAATTTTGTTATCGTTCGGCATGCTTCCAAACTGCTAACCTTATTGCAGAAGAAGCAGGGATTCCAATTACAAAGTATAGTACTTCTTTCCAAAGCAGATTGGGTAAAGACCCTTGGATAAAACCTTATACCGATGAAACCTTAGAGAAATTAGCCGGAAGCGATACAAAAAATCTTTTAGTTGTATCACCTTCTTTTGTGGCTGATTGTTTAGAAACCACTCTCGAAATTGGTGAAGAATACAAAGAGCTTTTTGAAGAAGAAGGAGGTGAACACTTTAACTTTACCGAAAGTCTTAATTCAGAGGATCAATGGGCTGAAGCCGTCTTTCAAATGATTACAGATTTAATGTCCAGAGACCATTCTAACCATAATACTAAACGAGAAGAAAGTGAGCACTCTATTGTTTGAAAAGGCTGATATTTTCGATGCATGCCGTACAGGTGACTTAGCAAAAGTACAAGCAATACATCACCAACATCCTGACGCCTTAAATATAAAAGACGCTAAAGGGTTTTCTCCCCTTATGCTAGCTGTTTATAATGAGCATGAAGAAGTTACAGATTACTTGCTAGCTAAAAAAGCAGATACTGATACGACTGATAACTCAGGAAACACCCCTTTAATGGGAGTTTGCTTTAAAGGCAATGTAGCATTGGCTAAAAAATTAATAGAAGCAGATGCCAATGTAAACAAGCAAAATGTACAAGGGACTTCTGCACTTGCTTTCGCAACTACTTTTGGTAAAGTGGAAATGGCAAAAATACTGCTTGAAAATGGTGCTAGTGCCGATCTAAAAGACCAACAAGGTCTCACACCTTTAGACCATGCTAAAATAAAAGGGCAACCTAAAATGCTTGAGTTATTTAAATTGTAGTTTTGATATTCTCATAACTCTCCTTTTTATATTGTCTTTTTTATAATTACTTCACTCAAGAATTAAAGACTTTATGAATACTCAAAGACTACTTGAGAACTTAGCTACCTATGCTGAAATTGGTGCTTTGCCAAATGGTGGTGTAGAACGTCTGGCACTTAGCAGTACTGATAAGCAAGCCCGAGATATGTTTAAAAAACAAATGCTAGAAGCAGGCTTAGATGTAAAAGTAGATGAAATAGGAAATATGTTTGGCATAAGGAAAGGTACATCAGCACTTCCTGCTGTAATGATCGGCTCTCATTTAGATACTGTAGGTAATGGAGGAAAATTTGACGGTAGCCTAGGCGTTTTGGCAGCACTTGAAATTATTCATACCTTGAATGAACGCAACTTAACGACTAAGCGACCTATTATTATTGCTAATTTTACTAATGAAGAAGGTGTAAGATTCACGCCAGATATGATGGGCAGTTTAGTATTTAGCAGACAATATCTGGTAGATAAAGCTTATCAATCAAAAGCTATTGATGGTAGTGGCACTCTACTAGCTTACGAATTAGATAAAATTGGATACAAAGGGAAACTGAAATGTGGGAGCTTAAATATTGACTATTTTTTAGAACTTCATATTGAGCAAGGTCCTATTTTAGAAAAGGAAAATATACCCGTAGGGATCGTAGAAAGTTTACAAGGAATTTCTTGGACAGAATTTATATTTTACGGTGAATCAAACCATGCAGGAACCACCCCTTTGGCTTACAGAAAAGACGCAGGCTTAGCAGCAGTAGCCTTAGCTACATATATCAATGAAAGTGTAAGAACAAAAGGTGGAAACCAAGTAGGTACAGTTGGTATTATAGAAATGTTTCCAAATCAAATTAATGT
>JBCDJE010000624.1:0-3195 GCA_038748185.1 Bacteroidota bacterium | reverse complement strand
TTTTCATAGCATTTACTAATTATAATTTTTTAGTAATAGTAAATAAGAGGTTACATTTCTTCTAATATCTGAGGAAGAAAAAGACATGTATGTCATATCCTAAGGCGTTACTTTTAATTTTAAATTAGCTAATCTGCCTCGCGGTTTTACTTCAACGGCAACACCCTCAGGAACATGGTAATTTAAAAACAAATATTCCCCTTTTATCTCCCAAGATACCGATACATTCCCCAATGGGTGAGGTACTGTGCCTTTTGCCCAACTAATGGTTTCACTTTGGGGTGCAATGATAATTTTATTCTTTTTAAAAGGTTCAGGGTATCCCATTTGTACACCAAGCGTCTGTGTAGAAAGGTAATAAGTAGCATGCCCACTCCATGCATGGCTCAATGTACCTTGTCCTTTTCCTTCAAGTGCTTTAAAGTTTTCAAAATTTGTATCCCCCCACTCTACTTGTGGCAGCCAATATTTTTTGTAAAATGCTTCTGCCATACCAACTTCTTCTTGCATAAACAAGTCTGCCAGCACGTAAAAAGAACCATATGCCGAAGAAAGCATTGCTCTGTGTTGGTTGCCGATATTGGGTAGAATCCTTGCATAATGTGCTAGTATTTTCTTGCGTTGTGTATCATTGGCTACATTGTAAATGGAACAAAAAGCACTGGAAATCGGATAATAAGTGGATAACTTTTTGCCAGCTTTAATACCATCCCAATAAGCCCCTTTTTCATCATTCCATAAATGTTGATTAATGCTTTCACTAAGTTGCACTGCTTTTTTTTCTAGTTCAGCTTTGTATTCACCAAAACCCAAACTTACTGCCACTTCGGCTAATTCGCGGCAAGCCCCTACAACAGATGCATTATAGACAGTATTATAGGTATCGTTCTTTTCAAGTTTTGTCCACTCAATAAATACGTGTTCAGCCCAAAGTAAACCGGTTTTCTCATCTTGTTGCTTAAAAGACCAATCAATTAGATTTTTATATTTAAGCCATTGCTGTCTTGCTAAAGCTGTGTTCCCACGTGTTTTGTAACTCCAATGCCACGCGTGAAGTGCTGCATACGGGAACTCAAAGTGTTTACCCATTTTCCATCCGGCCTTACTCACCTCGGGATTGAACCTATCTGCATACATCCCATTTAAAAAAATAAGTGAATATTCTAGCAAGCGTGGGTCTCCACTAGCTACTTGTGTAATAGCATACTCCGGCAACATATCTCCTGCATACAATCCTCTTTCTCTGAAAGGTGTATCGGTATAGGTATCTTCCGCACAAACCTGCAAAGTGCGCCAACCCATTTCCCACAATTCGTTGAAGAAAGGATCGGAACAAGTAAAACTGCCTTGTTGCTCAAAAGGATATATTTGTTCTGTAACCCCCACTTTCTTAATAATTACCGGCGTATTGTGGTTTCTTACATTAATTTGCACAAAGCGCATCCCATATGGTTTGAAATGTTCGAATCGGCTTTCCCCGCCAGCTGAAATAAAACGACTACCTGAAGCAACCATCAATCTTTTAAAAACATAAATTTTTTCTTTGTTAAGATCTTCAGCAATAATTATATCGAATACAGTGCCTTCTGGTGCATCTACTTCTAAAAATAGTCTGCCAAGTGTTTTTCTTCCAATGTCAAAAACCAGTGCTCGATCTTTACCAGCATCAAGTTTAATATTTGTGGTTGCATGTTTAGGATAGTTTTTTTGTTTATGGTTAAATTCGAGCCAGGCAGCATCCCTTGCTGGATTTTCATTGATCTTTTTTTGATACCTAGGTTGCCAAGTAGCTGATAAATTATTTGGTAATCTTTCAGGCTCAAAAGGTACAGCTAATGCATTAATAGTTGTTTCTTCATCTTTTTTAAAAGGGCCTGCCACCATAAATATGGGCGTTTCACCTGTTTGTTGCTTTTTAGCCGATACGATTAGGGCTGATGATTTAGGCAGTGCCATATAAAAATCCCAAGATCCCCACAAAGGTTTTTGTGCTATAAATAGATAGTTCCATCCCTCTTTAAGTGGAAATATGCGCTCATAGCGTACGGGATTTTGCTTATCGGTTTTTTTTTGGGGTTCAACCAGCATTCCATTTAAATAGAAGTTTCCCCAAAATGAGCCTACTTTCACTTCTTGGTTTTTTGGGCTGTAAATGTAAGTATAAGCAAAATGCGGCCACTGATGTCCATAGTCTTGTTGTATTTCGTCAGGTACTTTACTTTGGAATGCATATATGTCTTCACTTTGATCGAAATCATAGACACCAAGTAACAGCTTGGCTGACAGTTCTTTTTGAGTAAGATGCGGAATGGGTCTTGGGAATAATTTCCCCCAGTAATTTTGATTGTTTAACAAGAAAGGTTTTTTCCATCCTTTTAAATCTGCATTTGGTTCATCCCAATGCTTTATCTCTTCTCGCTCATCATAGATTTCCATTGCTCCGGTTGCAAATGAAAATTTAGGTGTTTGGCGATTATAGGCTTTAGTATTATTGCATAGCCAATTTCCGGGCGTTTGCAAATCGAAACTCTGTAGACCACCCTTAATTGTACCCCAAGCAATAAAGCCACCGGGCATCTTAGGCATTTGGAAATTATACACCCCATCATGTAGCACTTTTACAGCTATTACATTTTTGCCCTTATGTAAGAAAGGGGCTAAATCGTAGCTATCGTAACTAGGGTTTTGTGGGAATGCTCTGAGTGGCCCTGTATTTATCATCATACCATTAACTTTCAAGTGATATAAATTGGCAGCATATAAATGAAAAGTAGCTTCTTTGGGTAAATCATTAATTGTGAGGTTATAGCGAAAATAGGCAAACTCCATACGCCCACTCCCTTCACTGTCTGTCCATACAAATTTTGCATTGGTGGGTTGAGCGAATGTTATTCGGCATGTAAAAAAAATCAATAATTTTATTACGATGAGATAAGGTAGTTTCATTATAGTGTATGGATATGCTTTTGATAAAATTATCTTACTACGTGGCAATTTCTGATCCTCAGATGATTATCATACATAAAAGCATATTCATTCGGATATGTTTTGTTAAATAGTATATTCAATATAATTGATATTATACCTTATTGAAAGAGAAATGATTCCAACCTTAACAAAGGAACTTCCTTAAAATGAATTTTTAACTATGAGTTTAGCCATAAAAATTAAAACCTAAACCAGCATACAACAATT
>JBCDJE010000623.1:0-3201 GCA_038748185.1 Bacteroidota bacterium | reverse complement strand
TTTGTTGCTTTATCGTGAAATATGATACATGAGTTTGAATTAAAGCTAGTAATTTACTTCAAAAACTTAAATGAGAATATATTTTTTTATAAGAGTTGATTATCAATCAATTAGATAATATGATCATTTTATTTTGAGTTCAAACCTTTTTACTTTTTTCCATTGCCCCGCACATTTTACCACCAGTATCACCTTTTCAACCGAGTGCACTTTTTAATTTGCCGTTCCTTTATATTTTGTATTAATTTCCTATCAATTACTACTTTAATCAGTCAAATAATTCAAGAAAAAATTGAAAAGGTAATTTTATTGACAAGCTTGCCTATTTCTTTCAGCTAAGTATCAGTTAGTTAGATAAATTATTAAAACAAATAGATATTATGTACAAAAATTACTTAAAAGTTGCTCTCAAAAACCTATGGCATCGTAAAGTATTTAGCCTCATCAACATATTGGGGCTTACAGTAGGAATAGCTGCTTGTATGCTCATTATTTTATTTGTGCAAGATGAATTGAGTTATGATACTTTCAATAAAAAAGCAAACAGGATTTACCGGGCTTACATGGAATATAAAAATCAGGAAGGGGAATTTGTAGGAGGGATTATCAGCCCTTATGTGTTGGGTCCTACCATGAAAAGTATTTATGAGGAACAACTAGAAGAGGTGGTGAGGGTGAGTAGACCTAATAGCTTAAGTGTAGCCTATCAGGAGAAAAAATTCAATATAGATGATATGGCTGCTGCTGACCCCGCCATTTTTAGGGTATTCGATTATGAGCTAGTTTCGGGAGATGCTACCACAGCATTGAATGAGCCTTTTCAGATGGTCATCAATGAATCAACTGCTCAACTGCTATTTGGCGATGAAGACCCTTTGGGCCAGTTAATCACCTTAGAAGATGAGTTTGAGATAAAGGTTTCAGGGGTGATGAAAGATATCCCGGACAATTCACATGCACACTACAGTGGATTTATATCCATGAAAACCGGGGATTATTTCTTTTCAGAACGGGTAAAAACCCAATGGGGTGAGGGTTCTCAATCCACTTACCTATTATTTAGGGAAGATACAGATGTTGATGCCTTCAAAAGTTCCTTACCTGACTTTGTAGAAAACCATACCTTTGGGGAGGGGGCTTCGGAATTCACTAAAGTACAAATACAAAACCTGCTCGATATCCACCTTCATTCCCATTTGCGTGGCGAGCTGGAACCTAATGGCAGTATAGAGCAGGTCTACATTTTTTCAGTTATTGCTGTATTTGTCTTATTAATTGCCTGTATCAATTATATGAACCTTTCTACAGCTCGTTCATCAGAAAGGGCAAAAGAAGTAGGTTTACGCAAAGTGGCTGGCGCTCATAGAATACAAATCATTTCTCAGTTCCTCGGTGAATCATTGGTTATTTCACTTGTTTCCCTACTGTTTGCTTTACTATTAGTAGAAATGACCTTGCCAGCATTTAATGGGTTAGCAGGAAAGCAATTAACTATTGACTTGGTAAGGGACTTTAATATTTTAGTTGTTTTTTTAGTACTTGCTTTATTTTCAGGTATTTTGGCAGGAAGTTACCCCGCGTTTTTTCTTTCTTCATTCAAGCCAGCTACTGTACTCAAAGGCAATAAAGGAACATTGAATGGAAGTTCAGCCATGTTACGTAAAGGTTTAGTGATTACGCAATTTACCCTGTCTATTATGCTAATTATTGGCACTTTGGTTATTTATGACCAGTTACATTTTTTGAGAAATAAAGACTTAGGCATTCAAAAAAACCACATGCTCATAGTAGGTATGCCTGATAGCAGTTTTGTACGCCAGTATGAAGGCATTAAAAACCAGATACTAGCCAACCCCAAGATTGAAAGCATGACAGCAAGCAACAAGCGTTTAACAAGAAACCTGTCCAGTAACATAGGGTATAAAATACAAGATGCCCCACCCAATCCGCAAGGAAAGGAAAGATACAGCATCACGACAGTAACCTGTGATGCTGATTTCTTTGAAACTTATGGAGTAGAAATTGAGAAGGGTAGAAATTTTTCAAAAGATATTTCAAGCGACCTTACCCAAGCTTTTATTATTAATCAATCGGCAGCCAAATTATTAGGGCTTGAAAACCCTATAGGAAAAGAGGTACAAGGGGCTACGTTTGATATGGGTAAAATGGATTTTGTTTCCAAAAAAGGAAAAATTATTGGTGTAGTCGAAGATTTCCATTTCGAGTCCCTTGATTATACCATTACTCCAGTCATGTTTCAATTATCCGACCGGTGGCTTAATTGGATGTCTATTAGGTTGAACCCTAATGATATAACTGGAGCCATTGGTCATATTGAATCCATCTATAAAAAATATTCCCCTGAGCAACCTTTTAATTTTACATTTTTAGAGGAAGACATTCATCAACTTTACCAAAGCCAAGAGAGAATGATGAATTTATTTGTTTGGTTTGCCTTATTGGCTATTGTTATTGCCTGCCTGGGTATTTTTGGTTTAGCCTCATTTACTGCAGAAAGGCGTACTAAAGAAATTGGCATTAGAAAGGTACTCGGGGCTTCTGTTAGCGGGATTACCTTCATGATTGGTAGCGATTTTCTGCTACTTGTCAGTATATCTTCTTTAATTGCTTGGCCAATCACTTGGTATTTTATGAATAACTGGTTAGAAAGTTTCAATTACCGGATTGACCTTGGAATAGGTGTATTCTTAATGGCTAGTGGGATAGCACTGCTTATTGCCCTGTTTACAGTAAGTTCACAAGCCATCAAAGCAGCACTTATTAATCCTGTGAAGGCTTTGAAGTATGAATGAGGTTTATTTGCTAAGTAAAAATACAGCAAGTAATAAGCACTAATACTTTTAATTATAATTATCTCATTATCAGTCAGTTATAACTAAACAGTCTATATCTAATTTTGTTCAACATTATACTTTAATTCATTATATTTCAAAATGACTTCAGCGGATTGACTTAATAGGTGTTTTGGTCGATAGCAGTTAAGTTATTAAGCTTGAAGTCTTTTTCAAAAACAAAAAATCTCTAAGGTCGATAATTCATTTTGTATAATCTCTAATGAAAAAATATGAAAGTGGTTTTTTATCTAAAATAGTTAATCCCATATTTTTAATAGTTTTTTTGCTTTTAGTTCTCTGGTTTGTTGAGGAATAGTTATTTTGAAAACGGTTCCCTTTCCTAATT
>JBCDJE010000622.1:0-3204 GCA_038748185.1 Bacteroidota bacterium | reverse complement strand
GCCAAGTCCCCAGCCAAATCCTCAGCCGAGCCCCAGCTCGGCCGAAAGGAAGCTCCTCGCCAGCCGCTTCTTCCCTTCTGATCGGCCCCCCGCGAACGCGGCTCAAGCTCTCCCGCTGGCGGTCCTGTCACCCCGCTGTCACCGCTTCAGAGAGCTCCGGTAATCGGCTTCCGCAGCTGGCTAGGAGTCGGCTTGATGGCCTCTGTCAGCGCCCCGCCTGGGCGCGGGCATTCCCCTCTCAAGGTCTGCATCCGATCCGCCGATCCTCGAGTAGAATGCCTACTTTTATTCCGCTTGATTCTCTTACAATTGAAAAAAGAATTGATGATCTTTCATTTGATGATGGTTACTACCTTATCGTACATTTTTCGGATATTCCGAATGAGCAAAACTACTACCAGTGGGAGATATATTTAAACGATGAATTCATAAGTGTGGATAATATCATTTTGAATAATGACCTCACTTTTGAAGATCAAAGCGTTGCCTTCGAATTACCTTTCTCAATTAGCTTAGATGATGTAATTGTTGGTGATACCATTAAGGTTTTAAATTACTCACTATCAAAAGCTGCTTTCGATTATTACAATGGTTTAATACAATTAGCAGAGTCTGGAAGTCCTGCGTTAGCTATCCCCGATAATCCTATCACAAATATTAAAGGTGGAGGCTTAGGTTTTTTTAATGTTTGTCAAATTGATTCATCATTTAGTGTGGTCGAAAACTAGAGCTTTTGTTTGAAATATGTTTTTGCAATTCCAAAGATACCTTTCAAAGAAAGCTTTACTACATAAGGCTTCATAAATTTTCGGAAAGCAGCAGATAAAGCAAGTACAATACCACTAAAACCAGCGGTTTCCAAGTCAAGCTTATCTATAAAATCCCATATAGGATACATATTGGTGACAATAATCCCTGTATCAATGATTCTACTAAGAGCCAACTGGCTTTCAGAAGCCCGTGTCATGAAAGCTTCAATATTGGCTAAATGGTGGTTATATTCTTCATTAAAAATTTTTAACCAATCTTTTTTAGAATGTAATCTTATATCAGGAATGTAATTAATAATATCGGCATCAGGCTGGATAAGCGTACGAAAATGGTAGTCTTTTTCCTCGTATTGAAAATCGGTTCTTATTTCATAAAAACCTTCTCTTAACATACTTTTTAGAAATTTATAAATTCTGTAAGGTGCTATAAAGGCTCTGTAGACTTCAACCGGAAATCGAACAATACTTTTAAAAAATATCTTAAAAAAATCTATGACTTGGCCAATCATGTACTTTTAGGTTTCTTATCAAAGATTTTTCTAAAAGCGGTTCCGGCTAACTGAGAAATAGTTTTGAAAAGCATATTCCAAACTCTTGCACCCGACTCTGTAGCATCGTTGTGTAAATTAAGTACTATAGCTTTTAACTCTGGGCTTAGGTTTACAAACTGATTGGTAAGATAATTCGTAATATCACCATCAATTTGTACTATGGTTTGCATGAGTATTTTTTGCGTACCGATTTCCCAGGTCTTTCTTATGAGCGTAACTTGGTCTGGAGTTAGATCTAGGTCTGTAACTTTATTTATTGTTGATAGATCAATATCATTATTCCAATGAATCATTTCTTTACTATCAAGTGGTGGATAATGCCCAGTTTCAGGATCAATTAAATCTGGTGAAGGCCACACATCTTCAGAGATATTATAATCTTTTCGCCTCATTTTAAACATGCCTATTAGGTTTGAACTATGTTTCACAAGCCGAATAAGTAGTTTAGACTTTTCCTCGTATTCCTGCATTCTTTCGAAATTCTTACTCCTAGCAGCTTTTTTTGCAAAATATTCTGCTCCTGTTTCAGCTATTCTATAAATCTCTTTGAATGAATACTCTCCTCCATAATGCCATTGCACAAATACAGGCAGTTTTCCAGACTCGACAGTATGTATCCTATCTTTGTTAAAGGGTTTTTGTAAAACTGCAATGCCGTAGTCAACCAGTAACTCCCTGTAACCTCTGGCAATCTCTAACAAGGCCACTCTTTTTGTAGAGGGCATCTTACTAGAAGTTGTCTGCTCTTTTACAATAGTGTTTACCTCAAGGGTTAATAAGTCTGCTGCCAGATTTTTTAAGTAGTCTCTCATTTGAGGGCTTCTGGTATTTGATAGGTTATTCTTTTATTGAGCCAATGTTTGTGATAAAAAATTAGGAATAGTAAAAAATGGGTTAAACATCAGCTATTAAAAAAATTAAATTTCTGCATCTTCGTCATCAATATTTTCTTCGTTGAGATTAACACTTTTAGTTTTTTTATAAAGTTCGTACAGCGATACTATCGCTTTTACATTATTATCAATTATCTCGTGCCCTCTTTCTTCTTTTCTAGCATGAAAGTCCCTTAGCCAGGCAAATTTATCAGTTACCAGTTCATTACTTATGTTAGTAACCATATCACCTTGAATGAGATTGATTCTAGTCTGCATAATTTGAAATTCCCCATCTTTTTTCACTTGAATATTTTCAGCTTGATCTACTTGATAATCACCAACAATAGTTTTAATTTCAAGTGAAGCTAGTTTACTGATATGGGTTTCTATATTTCTTACAAAGTCGTAAAAAACATTACTTTTATCTTTTTCAAGCATCTTGATAGAATTTTTTGTTTATTTCTCGAAGATTATGTTTTATAATCAAAACTGCTATAAATAAAGGTATATTATTCGGAATATTAAAGATTTTGTAGTTTTTTTTTACAATTCCCTATCTTCGCATAATCTGCTATTAGCACTTCGTTTTGTTTTACTCAAGTCGCTATCTAAAACTGTAGAGTATCAATATATCTTAGTTTGCTACTCATTTTAATAAAGTTTGGGGAGCCGGTAGTGATAGTAGGAACGAAACATGATTGACGTTGTATGTTTAGTATAAAATACTTGGAAGTACATCTAGTTTAATTTATAAAAACTCTGAAGATATTGAGAATAAAAAATCATCATAAATATCAGTTATTCTCCAAATACTTCCTCTTTTGTTAAATATTGAAGCATTCAAAGAGAGGGAGTATCAGAATATTTATGTAAAGGTTTTCTATATAATTTAAATACTATCAGAGTGCCTATCTTTAGGGATAGATTGGGTATGTAATAGAAAGTATAATTCGAATGAAGTGCTTTAATTATATTTTGGATATCATCTGTTAATTAGATAAAAAATAG
>JBCDJE010000621.1:0-3205 GCA_038748185.1 Bacteroidota bacterium | reverse complement strand
CCTTAAAATCCTAAACTTATTATTTCATTATTACTTACATAAATAAGATTTATGGAAATTGAAGAAGTCAATTTAAAAGATTTAAAAAAATACAGAAAATTTTTCTCTGACGCAGATCTTTGGAAAAAGCTTAAAAAGCTAGGAGAAAAAGCAGGTATAAAAATTACTTATGCAGCATTGCTGTTATATTATGCTCTCAAATCTGAAGAAACCTCTTTACAAGCTAAAGCGACTATTATTGGGGCGTTGGGTTACTTAATATTCCCATTTGATTTTATTCCTGATTTTATTCCATTTCTTGGTTTTAGTGACGATTTAGGGGCACTCATTTTAGTTATTTCTCAGATTAGAGAAGTAATCTCTTCAGACATTAAACAAATAGCCAAAGAGAAATTAGAAGATTGGTTTCCTCAGTTTCAAGATGCTGAAATAATTGATGTTGAAGATGCATCAAAAGTAGAAGATTATTCCCATTTAAATTGGAAAGTTCATAAACCTTAAAAAAGGTAACTTTAAATTTTTCAAAGTCTCATTAAATCTTCAGCAAGCATCTTTACTACATCTTTATTATGAGGATCGTAAGCCCATGAATTATCAAATGCCTGTAATACTTCTAAGTTTGCTTTATCTGATAAAGTAAGGCTATGAAATTTTGTACCTTTATACTGCTCCCTTTTTATCTTCTCTAGTAGCTCTTCTCTAATTTTAAACATAACAAAGTCAGATACCATCAATACATCTGCATCCTTATACTCATTAGTTTGTAATACATCTAGTGCCTCTGAAAGCGCAGGACCTACATCTGTTCCTCCATCGAAAGACATCCGCAAAAACGCCACAATTTTATCCATTGAGTTAGCAATGTCTCCTAAGTTTATGGTTTTAATGCCTATGGAAAAATTGATTAAGTAACATTTTCGCTGTTCTTTGGCAGCCATTTTCATAATTGCAAATGCAAGAACCTTGGCAATTTGAGAAGGCTTCCCATGCATGGAACCACTTGTATCTATACACAATACAAAAGGACCTTTTTCCTTTCTTTTTTGTTTTTGAACGGCATAGTAATTAAAACGATCACTGGTTACCATTTTCTTGCCTTCATAATAAAAAGATAACAGGCTCTGGTCAGCATATTTCTGATAAAATGCCAGAGAGGTGGTATCATCTGCAAGGTAAGCTGTTTCTGAAGGCAATAAGGTATTCAAATCATTACTCCCTTTTATACCACCAATTTCTTCCTTTAACGTTTCATCTTTCACCCATTCTTTTTTTACTATAATATCTTCAAAAATTTCTTCTTCCATTTCAATTTGCGCCTCCCGCATCCTTCCTAAGAGCGCTGCCAATTCTTTAATGCCTTTCTCTTCTTCCAATAACTCACGGTATTTTTCAAGTACATCAAATCCACTATCAATCCACAAACCTCTCGACATATCCCAGTAACGACCAGCTTCTTCTGCGAATGGATTCACTATATCCATCAATTTTATATACTCATCCAGTTTTTTGTCTAATAAGCCGGCAAACTGATTCATTTCCTCTTCCAGTTCCTTAAGCTGAAAAGCTAAAATTTTCACAGTTAGTAGTGCATCCCATTGGGCTAAAAAATCATCAATTAAAATATCTAAATCATTCTTTTTACCAAGCTTATCTACACCTGCTTGTTCTTCAATATTTTTTGGTGCTGCATGCATCATTTTTTTGAACTTACTGGCATAGAATTCAGTATCAAGTTCTTCCCTACCATAAATCTCTTTTGTTAGATTAATAACATTATGCCAGCTATCTTTCCATAAGAAAGTAGGCTTATGACTCCAAGCACCAAAAGATTGATATTCATTGTAGAATGGATTTTTTTCTTTAACTTTTTTATCGGCTCGCCTTATCCATTTCAGAATATCATGCATGATTTCGTTAGTGAGCACTTTATTTTTTTTTGTAGCTTTTCTGAGATTTTCACTTTCAAAAATGTGATCGAGGCTGGTGTGTAGATAGGCAAAATAATCACCCTCAGGCTTTTCTTCTTCAAATAATTCTCCTGTAAACCTGAAGTATAAATAGGTGACTAAATATTGCCTTGTTGGTCTATCGAACACCGCTCCAAATTCAATAAATTGTTCAAACTCTTTCCTTATTTCTGATAGGTTCATACCAAGTAATTTTACAGGAAACAGTTTATACAACTGTAGTGTTCGAATGCTAATTGGCTATTTGTAGCTTACTGCCTCATATTTCTCTGCTAACAAATGCTCATAAGTGCGATCAGATATCCTACTCCGTAATCCTAATCAGATTAATTAAGCCTTTATATTCGGTATTCGTATATTTTATATTGTAATAATACACTCCTTCAGGATGATTGACCCCATCCCATCTAAAGTCTCGTCTTTCATCAAAAAAAACAACATCTCCCCACCTATTTGTTACTTCAATAAATTCAAAATTATCAGAACAAAGATCAGCCGGGAGTTGTAAGATTTCAAAAAAGTCGTTTACGCCGTTATTATCAGGAGAGAATGCATTGGGAAAATTTTCAACTGCTTCTCGCGTAATTTCTGTTAGCTGCACACGCAATTTTACGGTATCTGCTGAGGCTATACCACAATCGGCAATATTGTTAACTATTATATCTATTAGGTAAGTGTTATCAGTAGTATCATTTAATAAGCCACAAGATGTTTCCCATACAAAAGAAGTATTTACAGGAGAAAGTCCTGAAGCGTCTGAAAAAGTCATCCCTAATGCATCAGTGTCAAAACCTCTTTCATTCATCCTTAAATTAAGTAAATCTTTTACCTCATCTTCTCCAATAATATTTAATGATAAAGTATTTCCGGCTTCCACAGTAGCATCAAAACAATTTTCTTCACTATTAAATACCGCACCTTCAATGTTAATATTTGGTGCATCTGCAATGGTGGCCTCATAAATTAGTGTAAGAAAAAGTTTGATACTATCACTATCTGAGACATTGCATTCTTTATAATCTGCTATAATAAAATCAAACTCATAAGTAGCACTATTTCTACCATTCTCTACCTCAGGTATTTGGCTGCATAAAGGCTTCCAGAAAAAACGGGAGCTTACCATACCAAAGCCTGAAACATCCCCAAAGAATATATTTAAATCCGTGAAGTCAAATCCAACACCTGACCCTACTAATCTTATGCTATCTGCTTCTTGGTCTAAACCTTCTAGATTGAGT
>JBCDJE010000620.1:0-3206 GCA_038748185.1 Bacteroidota bacterium | reverse complement strand
CTTCGCACTGAACCCGAGCATCCCGGTCGCGGGTATGTCGGCGGTTGCCTTGCCAATTATAAGAAAGCATTTAAATATTATGAACAATCTGCCAAGAGTAGGTATGACTCTGCACTATTAGCTTTAGGTAATTTTTACGAGTCAGGTTCTGGAGCACCGCAGAGTTATAGCTTTGCTGTAAATTACTATTTAGGGGCTGCAGAACAAGGAAATGCTGAAGCCAATTATAAGTTAGGTAACATCTATTATACTGGAGCAGGAGAAGTGCCAAAGGATTCGAAAAAAGCGATAAACTATTATCTAAAGGCTTTTGCTCTTGGAAATAAGCAAGGACAATCCAGATTAGAAAAGCTACCTGTACAAAAAGAAGCAGATAAAAGTTTGCTAGGATATTTATTATATCAAGCAGAAAAGGGTGATCCTGAAAGTTTATACCGAATTGGAAAATTATATGAAACTGGTAGAGATAAATTGCCCCAAGATAAAGCAAAAGCCTTTAGAAATTATTTTGAAGCAGCAAATAAAGGCAATGCTTATGCACAATACGAACTAGGTAAAATTTACACCTTAGGATTGAGAACAAAAAATGCTGATGTACCTCGAAATATGCGACTTGCAGTATTAAACTACATCAGAGCCGCGAATGGTGGTGTGAAAGAAGCAGATAAAGAGCTAAAAAATTTAAATATTGAAATTTATATTGATAAAAATAATCCTGACTATTTAGAGTATGTTGCTGGAGCCGGAGGAGAAAAAATGGGATTGAGATATTTTACCTTATACAAAAACCATTTAACAGGCAAAAATGCAAATAGAGATCCTGAAAAGGCACTTGAATATTGCCAAAGAGCCGCATTGAATGGTTATATTCCTGCCATGCTTGAACTAGCAAAGCTTTATGAAAAAGGGACTATTGTAAGACCAAGCCAAGAGAAAGCTTTCCAATGGTACAACGAAGCTGCTAACCTCAAAAGTGATAGTGCTATGTTAGTACTTGCTAATATGTATGCAACAGGAAGAGGTATTAAAATTGACCCTGAGCAAGCGGTTAGATGGTACCTTAAAGCTGCTGGTTCTTCAAATAGTGCAATTACTGGTCAAGCATTATTTCAACTTTCTAAATATGATATAACGCGTTTTATCAACCCTAATGATCTTGACTATGTGAGTTATTTAGGAAATAAAGGCGATTCTGAAGCACAGATGCGTGTTGCACAATATTATTATAGTCAAGGAGATAACAGGGCTGTATATTGGTTAACAAAAGCAGCTGGTAATGGCATAGTGGACGCACAACGTATATTGGGTTACATTTATATGAAAGGTGGTTTACAGGTAATTCCTGATATGAGACAGTCAGTTCAGTTTTTTTATCAGGCAGCTTTACAAAACGACCTGGAATCAATGAAAGAGCTTGCTATACTTTTTTCTCAAAATCAAATACCCGACGAACCAGATTTTTATTCAAAAGGTTACCAATTAGCGCAGAAATACCTAGAATTAACGGCTAAAGATCCTTCAAAACGCGATGCATTTATTTACAAAGTAATTGGAGATCTTTCAACTACCAATAAAGATTACAGAAATGCAGTTGCCTATTATACTTCATATATTAATTCTTACACGCCACAATCAAACAAGCCGCTAAGCCTAGTAAAGGCAGTTAATGGCAGGGCAATAGCTTATTATCTTTTAGGAGATATTCCAAGTGCTTCTACAGATATTTCTATTTGCTTACTTGAGCTCGATCAGAATAGAGACCACCCTGAAGTAAGACCAGAGTATGTTAAATTAAAAGGCATGTATCATTATCAAGAAGGAAGAATAGCCCATACGGCTAATAATCTTGTTGTAGCTTGTGAGGCTTTTAATAAAGCCAGACAGTATGGTACCGAGCCTGAAGCAAAATATTTACAGGGTTGTTTAACAGGTCAAAACAAGCGTTTTTAATTTTTTAACCTTTTTTAAAAGTATCTAAAAAAGTAATATTCTAAATTTGAAGGTGTTTGTGCTTAAATGCTCGAACACCTTTTCTTATTTATTTTGTTTAGTATATAGTGCTAAATAATAATTTTATATAAAATACAGAAGGAGATAAAGTTTGCTGGTAGTGCTAGTACGATTAGAATAGAAATTGCAAAATGCCAGCTCTTAAAACTACTAAATATTGAATTTATTTTTTTAATGGATACACAAGAGATACAGACAATAA
Organism: Bacteroidota bacterium; assembly: GCA_038748185.1. Taxonomy (GTDB): domain Bacteria; phylum Bacteroidota; class Bacteroidia; order Cytophagales; family Flammeovirgaceae; genus Chondrinema. Next base: position 994 of record JBCDJE010000620.1, on the reverse strand, counting down.
AACAGCGGTTTGGAATTATCGGGTATTCTCCTAAGCTAAATAGGGCGATTGAAATTGCTGCGACGGTTGCAGGGACGGATTCCAGTGTACTGATAGTTGGTGAAAGTGGAAGTGGAAAAGAAACCTTTTCAAAAATAATCCACCAATTAAGCGCACGAAAGCATGGTGAATTTATAGCAATAAATTGTGGCGCTATTCCTGAGGGAACTATAAATTCTGAATTATTTGGTCATGAAAAAGGGGCTTTTACAGGTGCTAGTGAAGCAAGAAAGGGATATTTTGAAGTTACAAATAACGGTACTATATTTTTAGACGAAGTCGCTGAAATGCCCCTTGAAACACAAGCTATGTTATTGCGAGTATTGGAATACGGAGAGTTTCTTAGAGTTGGTTCTAATAAAGTAAAGAAAACCAATGTAAGAGTAGTAGCCGCTACCAATGTTGATTTACAAGAGCGCGTAGCACAAGGCAAATTTAGAGAAGATTTGTACTATCGTTTTTCTATTACAATAGAAGTACCCCCACTGAGAGAACGAGGAAATGATGTAGATCTATTATTCAGAAAATTTGCTATAGATTTTGCTGAAAGAAATAGAACTAAGCCGATAATTCTTGATGAGTCAGCTAAGCAAGTATTACTAAATTTCAGATTCCCGGGAAATATCAGGCAATTAAAAAATATCGTAGATCAGGTGTCAGTATTAGCGCAAGATAGAATGGTTGATGCACCAAAACTACTTGAGTTTTTGCCTTCTGAGCAGAGTAGTAGACTTCCAGTGCTTGCAGATGGTTTGAATCAAAAAAACGGAAATGCAAGTAAAGGCGATTTTTCTGAAAGAGATATTCTTTATAAGGTGCTTTTCGATTTAAGAAATGGTATGGTGGATCTTGGAAAAGAAGTTACTGAACTAAAAAAAATGATCTTAAATATTTTAGATAGCGATGTGCCTAATAATGAAGTATTTCAAGATAACAAACACTTATTCCATGACCT
>JBCDJE010000619.1:0-3207 GCA_038748185.1 Bacteroidota bacterium | reverse complement strand
GATAAAGGTTCGTAACCACCGACCAGAAACATTTACAAATTTATTTGAAAGAAAAACAGGAAATGATTGATAAGTTGTATTAATTTATTAGCAGTAATATACTTTGAAAGGATAATTGATTATAGAGCTTTTCAATATTTATAGCAAGCAGGACTGTCTTAAAAAGAGAAACTGACTGTTTCCTTTTTTAGATTCAGTCAGTTTGAATTCGTTATGTTTTAGCGAAAGCCATTGCTGTTGTTTCTATCGCTTGTTGCAAATCTTCAACAAGATCTTCTTTATCTTCAATACCTACGCTCAATCTTATTAAAGAATCGCTCAAACCAGATTTTTCACGTTCTTCTGGCGGGATGCTCGCATGAGTCATAGAAACAGGATGCCCGCAAAGAGACTCAACACCACCTAAAGATTCTGCTAGTGAAAATAATTTAAAATTTTCGAGTGTTTTAAAAGCAGTAGCAACACTATCATCTTTTAATGTAAATGATACCATACCGCCAAAGTCTTTCATTTGCTTTTGAGCGATTTCGTATCCTTTATGAGACTTTAAACCCGGATAGTACACTTTATCGACCAATGGATGCTGTGCTAAGAACTCAGCCACGGCTTTTCCATTTTCACAATGCTGCTTCATTCTAAGGTGTAGCGTTTTAATACCTCTTAAAACTAAAAAGCAATCTTGCGGACCTGGTGTACCGCCAGCGGCATTTTGTAGAAATTTATATTGCTCATGCAGGTCTTCATTATTAGTAATAATCGCACCCATTACTGTATCTGAATGACCTCCTAGATATTTAGTAACAGAATGCATGACAAGGTCAGCACCTAAGTCTAGTGGGTTTTGCAAATAAGGAGTAGCAAAAGTATTGTCAACAGTAAGTAAAATCTGGTGCTTCTTGGTAATATTTGCTATCCCCTCAATGTCAATAACATTCATCAGCGGATTAGTAGGAGTTTCTACCCATATCATCTTTGTTTGAGGGCTTACATATTTTTCAACCTCATCAACCTCATCCATAGGGATAAAAATAAACTTAATTCCAAAAGGCTCAAAAACTTCAGTAAAAAGGCGATAAGTACCTCCGTACATATCGTTTGAACAAATTACCTCATCTCCGGGTCTCAAAGTTTTCATTATGGTATCAGTAGCTGCCAAACCAGTAGCATAGCAAAGCCCGTATTTGCCATTTTCTAATGCAGCTAAACTGGCTTGTAATGCATCACGTGTAGGGTTTTGTGTTCTTGCATATTCATAGCCTTTATGTTTTCCCGGAGATTCTTGAACATAAGTACTTGTCTGATATATTGGTGTCATGATTGCACCAGTTGTTGGATCGGGTTCTACCCCGGCATGAACTGCCTTTGTTCCGAATTTCATTTTTGTAATGATTAATTTTTGTTAATGAAGTAGTTAAGTGTTTGAGACCCAAAAAAGTTTATATTGAAGCTTTTCATCTTCCATGGATAATTATGATAAAAGAAGTAATAACATTAGGGTCTTTTCCTGAGTTCTGTTTTCCCACCTATCCAGCAACCAACTTCAATAGGATCGCCTATTTGTTTCCCTGCTGTAAATATTTCTTCCATAGATGGAAACTGCGCTTTAGCATTATTCATTTTACTACTCGCTCCTGCTCTTGCATAAGCATCGTAAGCCGCAAGATAAATTGCTCTATACTTCAAAGGATTAGCGTCTGAGCAAACATTACCTGACGACATATATAAATCTCCAACTAGTATGTACGCTTTACTAGTGTTTTCTTTATTTACTTCAGCTGACTTAATTGCTGCAGACCTAGCGTCACTAAGTCTCCCCTTCATACTGTAAATCTGTGCTTTTTCAAAATAAAACTCTCCTTTTTTCTCATTGTCTTCTCCTGCTATATCAATACCCTTGTCATACCACTCTAATGCTATATCGTAATCTTTAGAAGCAATATACTTCTTCGCAATTATGCTTGCCATACTAGCTGTCGGTTCTTTTTCGAAAACTGCTTCAGCAGCAGTGAGAAATATTGGCGAATCGTAACATTTACCTATTACCAAATATTTTAGCACTTTCTTAGCCAAGTCATAATTTTCAGGCTCTTCTAAAAGTTTTTTCCCCATACGTTCTTCAATCATATTACACTGTAATAACTCAATAGGGATCATTCCTTCAACCTGTTCCAAGGTAGTTGCTAGTTTTGCTTTTTCCTTCCCATCGGCTTCAGCCATCTTTTGTTCTATTATACTACCTGCTTTATCGAGGTATCCCAAAAATATATCTTCATCAATTTTTTTACGCGAATACTGTGTTTTTACCATCGCCATAAGGTATGTAATGTTACCGCGTGAAGTATTTTTACCGTTTAGTTCAAAAATCTTTTTGTATAATTCAAATAAACTGTCGTAATTTTCTTTTCCTCGCTTTATGAGGTAAGGATATGCTTTTACTCCTTTCCTATGAGACACTTTTTTTTCTTCACCAAAGTAGGTAATTCTTTTATCGAGTAAACTTAGAAGTTTGTCTTGGTATTCAATCTTTTTTTCTTCTGATTCAGCATTTTTCTCTAAGAAGTCGTAAATTTTATATCCATTTATGTAAATAGATTTCGTTAGATAAGGAATATTTGTAATTAACCAATCAAGTGCAGGCTCGGCATCTTTCCATGCATAATCGCCAAAGTTGTAATTATCTGAATAGACTGCAAACTTCACTTTCCCTTCTTCTCTTTTATCTCCCCAACAATATCCTTTTTCATCGCAATTGGTAGCGTCGGGATGCGTACTTTTTTGAGCATAAACAATTTGCACACACAATATGAGTGCAGCAAGCTGAAATAAACCTTTCATATTTTTTTTATATTTTAAATAAGACACTTTCCTCTAATAAATGCGCAAACATAACATTTTGTATGTGTTAAACATCATAAGCATAGGATAATTACATCGATTTAAAATAAACTTTATTAGCGGTTTATAAGCAGTTTAAGAAGTAGCTTCTTTAAATAGAAAAATCAGAAAAATATATTCTCTATAAGTGGTAAAATTTCTTTTTCTAACAATTTTAGTGGACCTTCATAAAAATCGATACCATAGTTTTTACCAGTACAAACTATCATTAATGAGATTTCCTTTATTATAAAAATATGTTGGCTTCCATAGCCCCAAGCAAAATGTACTAAAAAACTTTTTTTATTTACTTTCAATTCTCGTTCCCACCAG
>JBCDJE010000618.1:0-3209 GCA_038748185.1 Bacteroidota bacterium | reverse complement strand
TTTTTAAATTTTCCTTTTTGTATGTTGCTTACCCGTTTTCCTAAAACATTTCGGTCTTGTTTATTGGTTTTATCTGCCTGCTTTACCTTCGTAATAGCATGTGGCAGTAACGATCCTAATGCCGAAATTTTAAAAGCGCAGAAGGAAGCACTTTTAAGAAAACAAGCTGCTGAACAAGCTTATCTCCAATTTGTAAAACAGCAGCAGTCTTGGGTCGATTCTGTTTTTTTACTCATGACTGAAAAAGAAAGAATTGGGCAATTATTTATGGCCACCGCTTATTCTAACCTTTCGGAAAGCCATGTAAAAAGCATAGAAGCACTTATTGAAAAATATGCTATTGGCGGATTAATTTTTATGCAGGGAGGTCCAGTTAGGCAAGTAAAGCTTATTAACCGTTATCAGCAACTATCAAGATTACCTTTAATGGTAGCAATGGATGCAGAATATGGGTTAGGGATGCGCCTCGATAGTACTATTGTTTTTCCAAAAAGTATTACGCTGGGTGCTATTCAAGATGAAGGAATGATTTATGAAATGGGCACTGAGATTGCCAGGCAATTGAGAAGGGTAGGTACACACATTAATTTTGCTCCAGTTTCTGATATTAATACTGATCCGGCAAACCCGGTTATTGGATTTAGGGCTTTCGGAGAAGAAAAAGAAAATGTTAGTAAAAAAGGGCTTGCTTATATGCGCGGATTGCAACACAACGGTGTTATTGCTGCTGCTAAGCATTTTCCCGGGCATGGAGATACCAATGCCGATTCCCATTACACTTTACCTGTAATTAAGCATTCTACTAATAGACTATTTAATACAGAATTGTACCCATTTAAGAAGATGATTGCCGATTCAGTGTTGAGCATTATGGTAGGTCACCTTCATGTACCTGTGTTAGATAGCACACCCAACTTGCCTACTTCTCTTTCAAAAAAGGTAATTCAAGATTTGCTAATTGATAGTTTGGGCTTTAAAGGGCTTGTATTTACCGATGCGCTTAATATGCAAGGGGTTGCTAAATTTTATGCGCCAGGAGAAATTGCCGTTAAAGCACTTGCCGCAGGCAATGATATTTTACTTTCTCCCGAAGATATTCCTGCTTGTATCGCAGCTATTGAACAGGCAATTGCTGAAGGAACACTTAACTGGAATCAGTTAGAACAAAAAGTGAAAAAAGTTTTAAAAGCCAAATACTTTCTTGGGTTACATCTCAATAAACCATTAAATGAAGACAATATAGTTGATGACCTCAATACTTCTAAAGCACAAGCAATCAAGCAATTGCTTTATGAGCAAGCATTTACAATTGTCTCCAATAAAGATGACTTTCTACCGATAAGTAATATCGACAGTATGAGCATTGCTTCACTTAGTATTGGGAGTAAAGAAGTCAGTACTTTTCAGCAGTATTTGAGTAAATATGCTCCACTAGAAAATTTTTCCTTAAGTAAAGGAAATGCCACAGTTGCTAAACTAGACCAACTATATGAAAAGTTAAAGGAAAAGGAGATTGTGTTTGTAGGTCTACATCGATTAAATAATCGCCGATCGAAAAAATATGGCATTAATAATAATACACTCCCCTTTTTAAAAAAATTGTCGCAAGTAACGAAAGTTGTTCCTGTAGTATTTGGTAACCCTTATAGCCTGAAATATTTTGAAGAAAATGACTACTTGGTCTGCGCTTATGAAGATGACACACTAGCCCAAATTGCTGCAGCACAGGCTTTATTTGGCGCAGTAAATGCTTCAGGAAAACTTCCTGTAACAGCTTCAGAAAATTTTAAAGCAGGCAAAGGATTTGAAATGGCCACTTTGGGAAGACTAGGCTTTGGGTTTCCTGAAAGCGTAGGGATGGAAAGCGCGATATTAGAAGGGATCGATTCAATTGCTAATTACGCGATAAGTGTTGAAGCTACTCCAGGTTGCCAAATATTAGTAGCGCGTAATGGTAAAATTGTTTACAATAAATCTTTTGGACATCATACTTACAGTAAAAAATCACCGGTAACTAATGAGTCGGTCTATGATATTGCTTCCCTTTCAAAAGTGCTAGGCACTTTACAGGCAGTGATGATGCTTGAACAACAGCAAAAGCTTGACCTTAATCAAAAAGCTTCTACTTACCTTCCTGAACTATTAAACACCAACAAAGAAAATATGGTGATTAAAGATATCCTTTCTCACCAAGCTGGTTTAAAATCTTTCTACCCGTTTTGGAAATACGTGATGGATGGTAAAGCCCACCGATTAGATTACTTATCTTATGAACCAAAAGAAGGTTACTCTATACAGATAAGCCCTGATTTGTTTGCTATTGATCATATTGCTGATTCTGTTTGGCAATGGGTGATAGATACCGACTTAGCTAGAAATAGGTATGGTTATGGAAAAGTAAGATACCGCTACAGCGATCTTGGTTTTATGATGATGCGTAAATTGGTGGAAAGAATAAGCGGTCAGCCGTTGGAAGTGTTTTTACAAGAATATTTCTACAAGCCACTTGGGCTGAATTACCTTACCTATAAGCCTGCTGAAAAATTTGATAGGACTCAATTAATACCTACGGAAATGGATATTTATCATCGGAAAGGTTTGGTTCATGGTTATGTGCATGACCCTGCTGCAGCACTTATAGGCGGTGTAGGTGGGCATGCGGGACTCTTTAGCAATGCACATGATATTTCTGTGATTTTACAGATGAACCTACAAGAAGGGTTTTATGGTGGGAAATGGTATTTGCAACCTGAAACTATCACTAAATTTAACGAAAGGTATTTTGATAATAACAGAAGAGGATTAGGCTGGGATAAACCTCCGCTTAAAGATGTAAGGTCTACTTCTTCTGAATTAAGCTCCGACCTCACTTTTGGACATACTGGTTTCACAGGTACTTGCGGATGGGTAGATCCTGCACATAATTTAGTATATGTATTTCTCTCTAACCGCATACATCCCTTTGTAGGCAATCAAAAACTTATCAGAGAAGATATTAGAACTAAAATTCACGATATTATTTATCAGTCTATTCAAGGTATTCCTATAGAATTTACTGGCAGCAATAAGTAATGTAAACCTATCAGAACCAAAATTTAGAAATTAAGTTGTAGAGCTTTTAGGTTTTTATCCTGAATTAAAAGTATTTTATTTTATTGGGTAGGTGTATGTTGGTGAAAAATATATTTACTAACATGTTTGAATATCAA
>JBCDJE010000617.1:0-3210 GCA_038748185.1 Bacteroidota bacterium | reverse complement strand
TTGAAATAACAGATTTACAATAATAGGGTAAATATGAAGCAAATTACATTTCAAGCAAATATTGATGAAAGCATTACTTTCCTTACCGATTTACTACCAAAAAAGGTAGATTATAAATCGCTTGATTGGCTCAATGAAAAAACTGCAATGATTCGCAAAAATCCCCTTGAAAGAAATATTTTCTTAAATTTCAGTTTAGCCTCTCGCTTTTTCTCTAAAGACATTGTAGAAATGAACAAGGAAGAAATAGCGAAAGCACAAAATATTAGAAAAGGGTTTCAACCCCATGGTTGGAATGCACTACAAATCGCCAGAACTATCATCTTGCTTAATATTCCTTACGAAAACCCCGAAAAGCATTTATCGATACTTAATGCTCTTTTTGAAGCGGCTGATGTAGCAGAACTTACCGCACTTTATGCAGCACTTCCTTTGTTGTCAAACCCTGAAATGCTAACAAAAAGAGCAGCTGAAGGTATAAGAACCAATATGACAGTTGTATTGGATGCGATTGTATTGAATAACCCTTACCCAAGTGAATTTCTCGATGAGGTTTCGTGGAATCAATTGGTTTTAAAAACAATTTTTACTGAACGTCCTGTTCATCAAATATATGGTGGAGATGATAGAGCAAATAAAAAATTGGCGCTAACACTTTCAGACTATGCCCATGAGAGATGGGCAGCAGGAAGAGCTGTGACCCCTGAGCTTTGGAGATATACAGGTAAATTTACCAATAACACCCTTTTAAAAGATTTAGAAAGGCTATTAAAAAATGGTAATGCTTTTGAACAAGCAGCTGCAAAATTAGTTTGCAAAGACTCAGAAAATGAAAGAGCAATGAAGCTTCTCGCAGATTGCGAAAGTGATATTACTACTACTTATAATAATTGGGATGCGTTAGGGAAAGCTTATTTAGCAAGTAAAGGAGAACTTCCCTCCGGATATCAACAGGCAGGAAGCGGCGTTTCTGCATCGAATTAAATATTGAAATAAAACGGATAACTCATCAATTAAAACAAATTGAAATGCAAAATATAAAAAATATGCAGTTTATTGATTCTCACATCCACATGACTTCCAGAACAACGGATGATTATGAAAGAATGGCTGCTGCAGGAATCGTGGCAATTATTGAACCTTCTTTCTGGTTAGGACAGCCAAGAACTGAAGTAGGAACTTTCAAAGACTATTTTAGTAGTCTTGTAGGTTGGGAAAGGTTTAGGGCTTCCCAATTTGGCATTAAGCATTACTGTACCATAGGTTTAAATTCTAAAGAAGCAAATAATGAAGCATTAGCAGAGCAAGTAATGGAGTTGCTGCCCTTATATGCGTGTAAAGAGGGAGTAGTCGGTATTGGTGAAATTGGTTACGACGACCAAACAGAAGCCGAAGATAAATTTTTCAGACAACAACTTGAATTGGCAAAAGAATTAAATTTACCAGTGCAAATCCATACACCTCATCGCGATAAGAAAAAAGGTACTTCTAAAAGTATGGATGTTTGCCTTGAACATGAGCTAGACCCAAGTATGGTAGTAATTGACCATAATAATGAGGAAACTGTAAAAGAAGTCCTAGACAGAGGGTTTTGGGCAGCATTCACGATATATCCTAATACAAAAATGGGAAATGAACGTATGGCTGCAGTAGTACAACAATACGGTCCTGAAAGAATAATAGTTGACAGTTCTGCAGACTGGGGAGTAAGTGATCCTTTGTCTGTTCCAAAGACCGCTTCTTTAATGTTAGAAAAAGGGATTAATGAAAAAGCTGTACATCTTACTTGTTATAAAAACGCATTAGATATATATGGTAAAAGTGGGCAAATTAAAGAAAGTGACTGGCTCGAAAAGATACCTTTAGATCAAAGCATACTTTATAACGATAACTCTGTTTTAAGAGGACAAACACCAAAAATAGAAGAACAGTCTAATATGGTTCGTTAGTAAATCACACTATTATAATAAAGCTATAAAATTCTATACTGAGAAACTACAAACGTAAAAGAGAGGTTGCTAATTCTTAGCAACCTCTCTTTTATTGAGGGTTTTAGACATTGTTACTACTCCTTTTCGAGTATGCTGATAATATGATTAATGTCTTCAATTCTTTCCTCATTGCCATTCTTATTATAGGCTACTGCCAAATTTCTAAGCATCCTTTTCACAATATCTAAGTTATTACAAGGCTCATAATACGTCTTTTTTGTATCTATTTTTAGCTGGCTAATATAATTATCAATATCAGCTTTTGAAAAAATAAGACCTTTATTAAATGCATTGATGTAAAACTGAAATTGGGCATTCTTATACGTTAGGATGAATAAATTAGGTAAGTTTACGCCAAAAACTGGTAATTTAAGCTTATTAGCAACCAACATATAAATTACACATAAACTAATAGGGTTTCCTTTTCTATTCCTCAATACATCGTTAATCATTGAATTTTCAGGAGAATGAAAATCTTGTGTATTGGCTTTAAAGTTAAGTTTTTTAAAAAAAATACCATTTAACACCTTTATCTGATCGAAGGGGTGCATATCATATCTAAACTCAAGCCATGCTTCATAATATATTTGCTCTACTTCTTTATGGATAGATTCATACGACAGACCCGGATATTGATATGAGGCAATGATCCATAATGCTTTCAATAAATCTTGATTTTCACTTTTACTCCAAATTTTTAAGCGATTGAGAATATTATCATAATTCATAATCTGAATTAAATCCTGTACGCGCTCTATTATTAGTGGATGTTTTCTTTCGGTAAGCTCGCTCTCCAAAAAAGGGATAACTGAAGGACCAAAAGAGGCGATCTTATTATGTACATGCTTAAAAACAGAAGTATCTTCATCATCGAGTAAAGATATTAATGCTTTCAACTCATTCTGGTTGATCATGATATTAAGCTTTTCTATTATAATCCTAATTTTCTAAAAAGGTAAGCTTCCCTTTTGTTATATAATTTCCATCGCATTACCTCAAGTAATAAAAGTAAGGGAATTACATCTTTTAATGAAAAAAAAACAAAATCATTAACAACATTTTCTATGATTAATTTGAGTATTCCTTCTTCATTATAACGCTTTCAATGGATTAATTATACTAATTTTTTTTAGGTGCTAAGTAATACTATTAGTTGTGAATACTATTAAAAAAGTATACCTAAACTAAATTATTTCATTAAATTTATGGCTAAAAATTA
>JBCDJE010000616.1:0-3213 GCA_038748185.1 Bacteroidota bacterium | reverse complement strand
ATTTAATTAGAACACTAGAATATAGCTGGGTAACTTAGCATAAACGATACGTGAAATGCAATAGAGATTATTACAAATGATTTTGTATAAAGTATTTTCGAATTAATTTATCTACAGAAAATACATATTTGCCTAGTGGTAAGCAATATCAAAAATCAATTATTGAGATATAGCAATTAACTCGTGATAACATATAATGGAATGAACACTTAGCAGAGTTTCATTAGGATATGTATTCGACCAATCATCCAAATATTATGCTTTAAAATATAAACAATCTTACTCCTTTGTAAATTATTAACTGCCTGAATCTTTAAAACCGCTTCTGGCCAGAAAACTCCATTGCTTCACCCTTACCAAAACCATAACTGAACCCAAAAGTCACAAATCGGCCTCGTTGCTGGAAATTATACAAATAAAATTCAGGTTGGTTGGTTACACTTTCCATAATTCGAGAAGCAAAAATATCTCTTATACTTAGGTTGAGTACGCCTCTGCCTTTCATGATTTTTTTACGTAAACCCATATCAGCAAAAATATTTTTAGAAATCTCACTTTGCACCGTCTTATATCTAGACTGATAATGCCCTGTTATTTCAAAATCAATTTGTTGAGACACTTTTAATTTAGTAGTAATTTTAGTTGACCATTGATCTGCACTAAAATCAAACAGAGTTGCTTCCAATTTACCCTCCCGAATGAAATAATTATAATTGAAATCACCATTAACCGAAAGCCAATTTGTAGGTGTATATTTAGTATTGAATTCAACACCTGTAGCACGGTTAGTGCCTATATTTATAGGGCTAAATGTATTTACATTATTTTCAAAAGTGGATATCCGTTCAACTACATTGGTTGTGTAACGATGATACACACTAAAATTCAATGAAGTTTTTCCAAAATCGTAAATGCTGGCAATCTCATACGAATCTGTAAATTCAGGTTGTAAATTAGGATTACCCATACGGATACTAAAATTATTGCGAATATTAAAAAAGGGATTCAGGTCCCACAACCTAGGCCTAAGAATGCGTCTGGAGTATCCTGCCTGTATAGAATAGTTTTTTGAAACCTTATACGAAGTATGGAAACTTGGAAAGAGATTGGTGAAAATCTGATTATTTGACTCATTGGTATTCACAAGAAGCGTATTGAGATCGGTACTTTCCAAACGCAAACCAACTTTAATCCCCCATTTATCATCTTCGTAAGCTCCTGTACCATATACTCCTAATACTTTTTGATCGTATTCGAAAATATTAGTTAGGTTAGGATCATTTACCCATTCACCATCTATTAAATTAGTAACTGCATAATCGTTACTCACATCATTTACCACATACTGCGCTCCAGTTTCTATGGTTAGCTTATCTGAAAAAGGTTTCGTATAATCTAATTTGATCGTATTCTCTCCTTCTTTAAAATCGGTTCGGGTGAGTTGGTTTCCACTATTATCGCTCCCAGAGATAGTTGTATTATTAAACTCCGATGATTGGTCTTTACCAAAGAAGCTGCCTAATGCACTAAAAAGCAGTGTGTGTTCCTCATTGTCTTTAAAATTTCGCTTGTATTGAAGTTCATATTGCCATTTTGGATTCGTAGCTTCTGTCGTTTCTTTGCGTTGCCATTCAGATGTAACTTCACCTGTCTGATCAAGAAATCTAAAATTATTCAGTGAAGGTTGATCTTCTATTTCATAGGCAAGATGTCCAGAAATTGTCAATACATTATACGGATCAATATGATAGTCTGTACCTAGTATTAGGTTATAAAAATTTTCATATTTAAACTCTTCTCCTTCTGTAAGAACGGTTGTATTATTTGTTAAATCCCTATTTATATTTTCTACATCTGCAGGAAATTCTCTATATCCTATCCCCAATTGTGTAAACAGATTGAATTTTTCTGTACGGTGATTCAAGCTAAGCCCAACACTATGGTTATGAGGGGTTCCTGTATTTACAGTGATGGAACCATTCGTTCCCTTTCTTTCCTCTTTTTTAATAACAATATTGATAATTCCTGATGTGCCTTCTGCATCATATTTCGCCGAAGGATTTGTAATTACTTCTATTTTTTCAATCATCTCAGCGGTAATAGTGCCAAGCGCATTTCCTTGATCACTCGTCAATACAGTAGGCTTACCATTGATAAGAATTTGCACTCCTGTACTTCCTCTTAAACTAATATCTCCTTCTATATTTACATTTACAGAAGGTACATTATTTAATACTTCCAAAGCACTGGCTCCAGTACTACTCAAATCTTTTCCGACATTAAATACTCGCTTATCCAGCCTAAACTCTGTTTGGGACTTTTCTGCACGTACTGTTACTTCACTTAATAATTGGCTATCATCAGCTAACAATATAGTACCTAAATATATTTTCCCATTTTCAATGGAAAATTCTTTGATGGTATAAGTAACAAAGCCTATGAAACTGACCTCAACATAAAAATTCTGTTCTTGAGTGGTAAATTCAAAAGACCCATCTGCTTTAGTTGTTGTTCCGGTAATTGGTTGTTGTGTTTGGTTATCTTTAATCATAACCGTAGCAAATTCTATTGGTTGCTTCTGATTATTTTCCATAACAACACCCAGTATCCTTATTTCTTGTTTTTGAGCGAAAAGGATATTGGAGGCCAAACATGCATATAATAGAATAGGTAAAAGTTTTATTTTCATATTTAAAAGTTTTATACCGGAATTGTGATCTAAATAATGGTATTTTTTTCCAAAAAATAAATTCGTTCTTTAAACAACAGAAGTTTTCCTGTAAACAGCAGCTTTTTTATTGGAAGATAGTAAAGTGTTGTTTAAGGTAAAGATTTGGTTGTTGACCTAATTAATTTTCATGCTCTACCTTTGAAAAGGTAATTTTAAGTAATGGATGAAATATTCAATAAAAAATTCATGTCTATACGAGAAGTATTCTTTCAAGTAGCATTGCATTTGTTGGTGTTTACATTTTATTCATTCGACAAAAACGATCCACAATTTGAATTCCATCATGTTGTGTTTTTTTTCAATTATGCACTTGCTAACTTTAGCATTGCTTATCTTCTTCTCCCTCTATTTTATTATAGAAAGAAATATTTACAGTTTTTTGTTTTTGCTTTGTTAACTATTGCTGGGGTTATTCTAATAGAAGAACTCATCTTAGAAAAAATCTATTTCCCAAATACTAGAGGGACAAGCTTTCCGGGAAT
>JBCDJE010000615.1:0-3218 GCA_038748185.1 Bacteroidota bacterium | reverse complement strand
GAAAAAATGTTAATCCACAAAAACTTAATAGTAAATCACAGAGAAGCTGCATTTCATTACATAATACTATCTTATTCTAAGATTACTTTTATCTAATTTTTAAAGGGCTTCATAGGTTATCTTAATAAACAACCCTTCTTATGGATGCCTTAAAAAAAGAATTTGAGCAAAAAGCCTTTCATCTTATTCCCAATACTAATATAATATCCATTAAATGGATTGAAAGCCCAAGTATGCCTCAAGTAAAAAAAACATGTGAGTCGCTATTTTCAGTTATTGAAAAACATAAAATCAACACATTGTTAAGTGATTTGAGTAATTGCAAAGGTTTTAATAATGAAGCTTATGGGTACATTAACCTCGTTTTTTATCCAAATCTCTCGAAAAGTGGTATAATTAAACATGCAATAGTTTTTTCTGAGGAAATATTTAAAAGGCTAATGAAAGGAACATTTCGTAGATTTTATGCTTCGCATTTTGAAGTGGAAACCTTTTGCCAACAAGAGGATGCCATCAATTGGTTGCGAAACAACCATGCAAAATCTGCTTCGTAAAATCTTTTTACTTAACTTGTGGCTAAGATTTTTTTAGGGAATTTTTTTAAAAAGGATTTATTTTCTTTAAATGTAAGATAAATCTGTTTTTTTATGCCAAAGTTACTTAGTCTAAGTTTACAAGAAAGCTTATATATCAAGACTATTGGCGGGCTCATTCAACTAATTAGAGTCCCTAATCTTGTGATTCTTGTACTTACGCAATATCTCACAAGGATATTTCTTATTGGCCCGGCATATTCGTGGAAAAATATCTTATTAGATTATCGTTTTTTTTTGTTAGTCTTATCAACTGTCTTAATAGCCTCCGCAGGATACATTATCAATGATTACTACGATATAAAAATCGATACCATTAATAAACCTAACCGAGTAATTATTGGTCGGATATTTAAGAGAAGGATTGCTATGGCTGCTCATACAGTTCTTAATTTACTTGGTATCGGAATAGGTTTTTACATCTCGAAATACATTTTTTTAATCAATACTTTAGCAGCTGTTTGGCTTTGGTTCTATTCAAATCGCTTAAAACGCCTCCCCTTTTTAGGAAACTTTAGCATTGCATCCTTAACAGCACTTTCCATATTTATAGTAGATATTTACTTTCTAGCTTTCAATCCGCATATTTATGTTTTTGGTGTTTTTGCATTAATTATCTCTCTTATTAGGGAAATAATTAAGGATATAGAAGATATAAAGGGAGATTTACGCTTTGGGTGTAAAACGTTACCAATAGTACTAGGCATAAGAAAGACCAAAATAATCATCTATTTTTTCCTACTCACACTCATTTTTACCATTACAGGTTATGCTCACTATACAAGCAATACTGCAATGAAGTATTACTGTCTTTTTATGTTTGTTCCTACCATTTTTTTTATTTACCGAATATATTTTGCAGACACTAAAAGAGCGTATCATTTCTTAAGCATGTATTGTAAGTTAATCATGGTGAGCGGTGCGATAGTTATGATTTTTTTGTAATGTTGTATGAGAAAATTCAAGATATTACACTTTATCTATTTGTTACTTGGAAAGCTCCTCCCCTCATATTGCTATTCTTGCTTCAGGTACTGGTAGCAATGCGCTAAAGATTATCTCTCATTTCAATCACAAAAAAATTAAGGTCAATTTTTCTATCCTTTCTAATAGAAAAGAAGCACCTGTCTTAGAAAAAGCAAAGGAACTCGGTATTCCATATATGTCTTTTAACAAGCAAACATTTATTGAAGAAAATGTTGTTTTAGACTATTTAAAAGAGCGAAATATAAAGTTGATCGTATTAGCGGGTTTTTTATGGTTATTACCTAAAAAATATGTCGATACCTTTCCCAAAAAAATCATTAATATACATCCCTCGCTTTTGCCAAAATATGGAGGTAAAGGCATGTATGGCATAAAAGTACATGAGGCAGTAGTAAGGGCGAAAGATAATATTTCAGGCATTACTATCCACTATGTTGATGAAGCTTATGATCATGGGCAACATATTTTACAAAAAACCTGTGTTATACACCCCAAAGATAGTCCTGAAGTAGTCGCAAAAAAAGTTCAGATATTAGAACACAAATACTTTCCGCAAGTTGTTGAATCATTGTTTCTAAGAGAAAGTCACAATCAAACAGAAACTTAAGTAATACATTCTCATGCGAATTATCCTATTTACAGGAAAGGGGGGTACAGGAAAAACGACCATTGCAGCAGCAACGGCATTAAAAGCGGCAAGAGAGGGCTACAAAACATTGGTTATTTCTACTGATCCCGCTCATAGTCTCTCTGATGCTGTAAATAAACCTCTTGGGGCTGAACCTACCTTTGTCACTGATAATTTATACGGTCAAGAATTGGATGTATATTATTCCATGAAAAAATATTGGGGCAATATGCGCAATTTAATGTTGCAAGTTTTTCGTTGGCAAGGTGTAGAAAATGTATTAGCTGAAGAACTCTCTGCTTTACCTGGTATGGAAGAAGCCTCCGCCTTTCTATGGATTGAAAAGTATTACAGTGAAAAAGCATACGACTTAATTATTATTGATAGTGCACCAACCGGAGAAACCCTTACCTTACTTACACTACCCCAAGTAACAAAATGGTGGGTAACTAAAGCTTTTCCTTTTCAGCGAACTGCCATAAAAACTTTAGGCTCTGTTGTGAGAAAAGTGACAGGTGCACCTGTTGACCACGGTTTTGAAGAGCTAGAAAATATGTTTGATAAGCTAGAAAAGGTTCAAGCAATTTTTACTAAGCCTGCTATATGTTCTATTAGATTAATTACCAACCCTGAACGTATGGTAATTCAAGAAGCAAAGAGGGCTTACACCTATTTACAACTCTACGGCTATAATGTTGATGCTGTAATTGTAAATAGGATTTTACCAGAGATTGATACAGCCAACTCTCCATTTGGTAAGTACATTACCGCGCAGCACAAATACTTAAATGAAATAGAAGAAACCTTTCAACCGTTACCCATTTTTAAGGTTGCCCACCAAGGAGAAGAAGTCTTTGGACTCGATCTACTTAAAGATATTGGAGATACAATTTATAAAGAAGATCCAACCCAGGTTTTTTACAACGAATCGCCTTTTAAAATAGAAGAAGATAAGCATTTCTATTTTATTAAAATTAAACTTCCTTTATTAGAGAATAGGGAATTTACTT
>JBCDJE010000614.1:0-3219 GCA_038748185.1 Bacteroidota bacterium | reverse complement strand
TTATGTAGCATACTTAACCAAAACTCACAAGAGCATTAAGGGATGGATAAGACTCCCAAAGCACATGCTTTTCCCTTTTAACTAGCCCTATTTAGAAATAATGAAGCTTTTAAGTGGATCTCAATCTTCTAAAAGCTTACTAACTTTATGTATTCAATAACTGCAAAAGAATTACTGCTATTAAAAAAATTATATAATATGAAAAAAGTATACATATTTTGTTTAGTTGCACTCTTTCTTATCAACTGCCAAAAAGAACAACCTGAAGTTAGTAGTGATATTGAAAAGTCGGAACAGCTTTTTAGTCAAACTGCCAGTAGTAAAAATGGAATGATTTCGGCAGCCCATCCTTTAGCAGTAAAAGCAGGCGTTGAAATAATGGAAAAAGGAGGAAATGCCGTAGATGCTGCTGTTGCGTCTGCTTTTGCCCTTTCAGTAGTTGAACCAAGTATGAGCGGACTTGGAGGAAGACTACAAGCCCTCATTCGATTACCTAACGGAGAGTTTTATGGCATTGATGCTACTACCCAAGCACCGTGGTCTTATGATGCCGAAACAGCACCAGAAGGAAAATATGGTTATGCTACCATAGGTATTCCTGGAGTAGTAGCAGGCTTATGTAAATTATTGGAAAAGCATGGAACCTTGCCTTTACAAACGGTGATACAACCAGCTATCAATTATGCTGAAAATGGGTTTACCATATTACCAAGAGAGGCTAAGAGGCAAGCACTTGCACACCAAGAACTCACAGAATTTACAGGTAGCACACAGTATTTCTTAAAGGCTGATAGCAGTAATTACCAAGCAGGCGAATTGGTGGTGCAAAAAGATTTAGCCCAAACACTAAGAAAAATTGCTACTGAAGGCAAAGATGCTTTTTACAAAGGTGAAATCGCTCAAAAAATAGTAGCAGATATTCAAGCAAATGGGGGCGTATTGAAACTGGAAGATTTAGCAAACTATAAAGCAAAAGATGCACAACTATTAAGAGGCGATTACAGAGGATACACTTTGCATGGCTTGGGAATTCCCTCATACGGAGCAATTACTATTCAGATATTACAAATTCTTGAAAACTTACCGCTTCATGAGTTGAAAGATGCAGATTGGGCGAGTGCAGTCTACCAAGCAATGGGACTTGCATATAAAGATCGTAAAAACCAGTTTTCCGACTCATTAAATATTTTGTTAGATAAAACCTATGCAGCAAAACTTGCTAAAGAAATAGACAGAGATGTTGAGGATTTAAAAGACGCTGCTTATAATTTTAATAGTATTCCAGAAAGTTGGTTAGCAGATGTTGGTCATACAACACACCTTTCTACAGCCGATAAAGACGGTATGATGGTGGCTCTCACACAGTCTTTAGGACCAAATATGGGCTCTAAAGTCGCTTCACCGGGATTAGGATTCCTTTATGCGGTAACACTTGGTGGATATTTAGGTGATTTTGAGCCAGGTCAACGTGCAGCTTCTCATATTTGCCCTTTCATTATTACAAAAGAGGGCAAACCTTTTATGGTTTTAGGTGCTGCTGGTGGATCTCGTATTGTTACTGCTGTAACTTCGGTGAGTAGCCGGGTGATTGATCATCAGATGCCTTTGGCAGATGCTTTGGCAGCACCTAGGGTACACCCCGATGAAGATAGTGTATTTGTTGAAATGCATGAAGGTTGGGGTTGGAAAGACGAAGTAGTTGAAGCCTTAGAAGCACAAGGCTTTGGCATTAAAGAAGTACCTGATATCGCCCGCTTTGGTAGGGTGCATGCTATTATGTATGATAGCCTAAGCAGTGAGTGGATAGGTGCTGCAGACCCTGATTGGGAAGGAGCGGTAGGCAGTCCTGAATAATCTTAGGTTAATCTAAAAAGTCATATAAAAAAACTATGAACATATCAATTAATTTAAATAGGCAACTCATTGCCTTTGCCATTCCATTCAGCTTATTTGCTACTTTAATATACCTGATAAGAACCACACTTTTCATTGGAAATAATACCCTTACTTTTACTATTACCGCTGATTTACTTTTAACTATACCAATTATTTATTTCTTACTCATTCGAAAAACATCTGTACCTAATATTACAGTTGTAACAGTATTGGTTTTAGGCTTGGCAATAGGCACCTACTTTTTACCTAAAGAGAGCCAGACTTATTTATCATTATTTAAAACTTGGGGCCTTCCTCTTGTTGAGCTATCTGTCTTCCTTTTCATTGTACTAAAAGTAAGATATAGGATAAAAAAATATCAAAGCCTGAAAGGTCATTCACCTGATTTTTTCACAACAGTAAAAAACACTTGCAATGACGTACTACCTAAAAAACTTGTAGCGCTTTTTGCCACTGAATTAGCAGTATTCTATTATGGATTTATTAACTGGAAAACTTATAAACTTGCTTCCAACGAGTTTTCCTACCATAAAAACAGTGGTACGCCTACCCTATTTGGTGCCATAATTTTCCTAATTGCTATTGAAACTTTTGTGATGCATATTTTACTTGTGCGATTAAACCCGCAAATAGCATGGGGATTATCGGTATTGAGTAGCTATACTGCTATTCAAATTTGGGGGATTGCCCGATCGCTTTCAAAGAGACCTATATCCATTAGCTCAAACCAACTGAATTTACGATATGGCATACTCAATGAAGTTACCATCTCTTTAGAAGAGATTAAAGAAATAGAAATTACAGCAAGATCGATTGAAAACACTAAAACAACAAAAAAACTCTCTCAACTAGGGGATTTAGAAAGCCATAATATTATTATCCATTTAAATAAAGAACAAACTTTAATTGGTTTTTATGGAATCAAGAAAAAGTTTCTAAACATTGCCTTATATATTGATAATAAAATAGAATTCAAGCAACAACTTAAAACTGCAATACAACAAAGTAAATAGCAATAGATTTCCCTCATTATTACTATTTACTTCGTACTTTCACTGCTCAAACCTTAATGTCAATAAAACATCTATTTAAACATGCATTTTTTTGACTTTTCAACTATTATCAAAGAGGCCTGGGACGTTTTTTCTCCAGAGAAGTCAGCATTGTCTATCGAAGATATTAGTGCACGAGTTTCTACAAACCATGTATATAAAATCACACTTTCTCCACGTAAGTTTGTTATAGGTAAACTTTCTTACTTTGGTAAATTTGAACATTTTAAAGAAGATCATACTATTATTAATATTCTTGCCAATAGTTTAG
>JBCDJE010000613.1:0-3225 GCA_038748185.1 Bacteroidota bacterium | reverse complement strand
ATATGACTTTTTATAATTTTGAAAGACGGCATCAATCCCTAAATAAATTAACGCCCGCAGAGAAGTATTTTGGCAAAAAAGTCTATTTTTATTCAACTAAATATTCAGACAGACTGGTCTAACAATGGGGGTAAGTAAAAGTACAGAGGATATTACATTCAACCTACAAGCTGGGCTCAAGATAAATGCGGTTATAAATACTAATGAATCAAAAACCAGATTCATAGCTAGAGATATAGGCCAACCTATCTCTAGTTTATCTCAGGGCATATTAGTGGGGATAGGTAAGTTACTATACACTTTTGAACCCCATCTTCCAGTAAGTAGATTTCCAAATTGGAAGTTGAGGCAGATGATCTATAATAAAACAGACCAAATCATGTACTGAATGAATTGAGTTTTTCAGATTGTCATATCCCAACCTAAATAGTGATATAGATTTCGATTTTTTACCATTGTAGGATTTAAGTCTTATTTTTTCGATTTTCCGATGTTCTATTCCTTTTAAAATTGATAGTACATAACAAAAAGCAGTGACGGCCATCATTAATTGAGCTTTCAACTCATCTATCAGATTGAGATCTTCTAAATTAAATCCATTGGATTTATTATGATAGAAGAACACTTCAATACTCCATCTTTTAGGAAAACTAACTCTAATCCATTCCACATCTGGTTGATCAGAAATTAATACCATCCACTTATCATTTTTTCGCTGACGCTTAGAGGTGTTTACAAATACGGTGTAAACTAAGGACTCTCCATTGATAAATATTAACTCTTGAAAGTATCCCTTTTGGTTGATAGATTGAATAATATGATCCTCTAGATTTGGAATTAATATCTCTGTTGATATAGATAATTGTTTCCAGTAATCTTGCCACCTAGCCCTAATTACAAAGGAAAAGCCTACTTTTTTCATAAATCCAAACCACTGACCGCCTATGAACTCTCGATCCCCTAACAAAGTAATTTTGATTTGTTCATGCAACTGCCAGAGTTTAAAAAATTGTTCAATCAATTCTATCCTTTCTGCCTCAGAAGTATTCCCTCTTTTATTATATAGTCGCCATAAGACTGGTATGAAAATACCATTTGGTAAAATTAATCCTATGTAACATACATTGATATTGACCAGACCAATTTTCCAGTTTGTTCGATCTATCGACATATAGACCTCATCTTGAAAGTCTATTAAATGGATAATCAATCTTATGATACCAATACAAAAAGCATCTATTTTTTTGATCTTAAAAAATCGGATTAACCGAGTATAGGTAGAATTAATATTTAAATCTTTTCGACCTAGTATTGATCCAAATTCTGCACGACATTTATAAAGACACACTGTTCTACATCTAATTATGCATTGGCTTAATAAGATAAATACTTTTACTACACATATTCGGTGAGTTGGAAAAAATCGTTTAATTTCACCGACTGCAGGGAGTTGAGTAATCATAATATGAATGAGTTTTCGTCGATTCAAACATACGAGATTTAACTCAACTCTCTCTATTTCAATGAACTATAAAAAAGTGTATAGTAACTTAATAGAAGACTATGATTAGACTACTCTCTGAATATCACGAATTCCACTCCCCTGCTATACCAGTCAAATGACGGCGAAAAAAAATAGCCACTTGTTATCAAGTGAAGCATTAGCATATAAAAAACAGCGATACCTTATATGTATAGTATCGCTGTTTTTCATCTTTTAGAGTGTCATCGAACCTATTAAAGTCTAAAATTTGCTCAATCTGATAATACATCAAATTGAGCAAAACTTAAGTCTTACCCTAAATTAGGGTGTTGCAGTAATCCATGTGTTTGAATCGCCATCCCAGATTGCTATCGAATTGTACTGGAGACCAGGTGAGTTTACACGCGCTCCATTTATCATAACATGATTCATGTATTGCATGGTGGAAGGCATATCAACTTTCAAAATGGTATTGGGCTCAAATGTATTAGGGTCAGTGCTTCCCCCAATCCAAATTTTCGCAGCGTCTTTACCGCTACTTAAATAACCTACGATCATAATAGTGTGTGTTTATTGAGAATGTTATTAAATAATAATTTTAAACCCTTCAAAATATCAGGAAGCCATCCCCCTAGCGTTAAGAATAGTCGAATGATTATTCCTTATGAGGAAACACTAATCATTCGCATCTTCTGATTGCAGGAGATGAGACATTGAAGGTCAGATCAAGGTATGATTTTACAAGGAGGTAAAGAGGTTGATCGATATATTCTTATCACAAGAAGTATAATAGTTAGATCAACTTACTTGGCAGCTACGATATATGCTTTAGAATAATTTTTTGCTCTTGCTTTAAATATAATGTTGGATTCGCAAAGTAAGAATTTAGTTAGAATAAACCAAATGTACCCCCAGTAATATTTGATAGGAACGGTTAGAAAAGGTATACTGCTTAGTAGTTCTTTATGCATAAAATATTTAGTCTAGTTGAAACAATAATGCTTCGTAAGCTATTCAAGTCCTAGCAAAGAAGTTAAACTATATGTAAGAAGAGAGGAATATGCGCAACTAAGCACAGTGATATATAAATTTCTATCGTAGCAGTTTTGCGTTTATTGATGTTATTAATCAACGCTGTGATCAATTCCTCAATCTAAAATCTATTTATCGAACGTTAGAAGTAAAAACCACTTTTTCCCTTTTCTTTATTATATTTATTCCTATAACAACTCAAAAGAGCACCCAATATGAAAATTGTTTTTAAATTAGCATTAGTTTTATTCTTTCATCCATTAATTCTAATTAGTCAAATACCAACTCTTCTTCCGGAACCAGAAGGACTGACCGAACTACTTCCACCTGACCTAGGCCTTGCAAAAGAGGAATTCTATTTCGATCAATCCTGTATAAAACTTCCTGAATTAAAAAACGAAGGTAGCATTATTAACAGGAACTACTACCTATACTGTTACCCAAGAGGAGATTATAATAATCCTAGGTCAACGTATTTTGCGAATCTAGTAGTAGATGATATTGAATTTTATATAAACAAGAATTACGATATTGAAAAAATTGTAATAGAAGGTAATGCTGATGGATTATTCAATCACGAAGATAAGAAATGGGAAGATGTCCAAACAGAATGTAGATTACATGACAGCGGTAGAATTGATGATTTAGCATTGGCATTTCTTAGAGCATGTACAATGGAATATTATTTAAAAGAATTCAAGTTTAAACTT
>JBCDJE010000612.1:0-3228 GCA_038748185.1 Bacteroidota bacterium | reverse complement strand
TGCAAATTCGCTGTATTGTGATGTAAGTACGATTTAGTATTTTAGGATATTCATATATGAAGTTAGTTATGCGTAAATTTTCATACTACATTATTTTCTTATTGCTTTCTGTACACTTTACTTTTGGTCAAGATACTAGTTCTGTAGACGAAGGTCGTTATGATGGAAAATACAGAAAAGGGCTTCGCCATGGTAGAGGTACTTGTGTTTGGGCAGATGGGAGTAAATATACCGGCATGTGGAAATACGGCACCATGAACGGCAAAGGCATTTTTACTTTTAAGGGTTACAAATATGACGGCTACTGGGAAAACGGCATGAAAAACGGAAGAGGTACACTCACCTTCCCAGAAGGGTCTTATTACACTGGCGAGTTTAAAGACGATAAATATCATGGTTTTGGCGTTGAAAAGCTAGCAGATGGTAATTCACACGAAGGAAATTTTAGAAATGGAAAAAGCCATGGACAAGGAAAACATACTTGGCCCTCAGGAACACAATATATAGGAGAATGGAAAAATGGGCAAATGCATGGACAAGGTATTTTAATTTACTTCGATGGTAAAGTTGAACAAGGCACCTTTAAAAATAATGAGTATGTTCCATGTGAATGTGAAGAGAAGAAGTCACCATTAGCCTCCTATCAAGAGTCTGAAGCCGTTTTTGTCGGTAAAGTTACCAGTATATATACCAATGAGAGTGGCGAGTTCGACGAAGTATTTTTTGAGATAGAGCAATATTGGAAAGGAGAATTTGGCTTTGGAAGAACTTTGGTAATACCAACTGCTTTTTCATCGTGTGATTTAATTTTCTTTGAAGGTGAATCCTACCTTGTTTATGCAACGCCTAATCTTTCAGGTTACTACACCACAACTAAATGCTCGAGAACACAAGAAATACTTTTTGCTTCTTATGATATAGAACAACTAAATGCAGAGGTTCCATGTAAAAAGAAAGGCAGCAAAAATAGGGTTCTTAATGCTAGTAATACCGATTTTGTATGTGGTTGTGATGGGCAAACCTACAGGAATCCTCAACTTGCTAAAAAGGCAGGGGTAGGCAGTTGGAAAAAAGGCAAGTGCACTGAAAGCGATCAATGAAAATTGTTATCATTTAAAGTTAATAAGAGCATATTTAGTTTTTGCAATTGACGATATTCAAAGAAGGACAAAATAGGAAAAGGGAGAAGTTGGCTAACCTCAAAGTTGAAGAAAACAAAGAAGGTTATCAAGGATCCTTAATCGATTTCAAAAGTTCCGACTCTAGGTGAATAATATATCAAAGAAATTAGATAATGGTTGCAAACAAAAGACCTGTTTAAGTATGGTGGTAGATGCCTTAATTTTGATGATCAGTACAGATACCTAGTGGCGGAATCCGAGTAGTAAATAAAAAGTCAAACTGCCGATCAATACTACGTATTATCGTTGGCAGAAACTAGCTATCTGGCAAAGAATGTTGGATACTTTGGTGAGGAAAATATTTGATAACCAAAGAGGTACTCTCCCAAGTACCTATTAGGAAGCCATTAACAGTCACTTTCGTGCAGATTTCCTTTATCAAGATGGTTTTGCCAAAATCAGCAATCTGAAAATTTAAACATGTTTTAAGAGTGAGATTTAAAAAAAAGTGATCTTACTGCATGGATTTGTTGTTTACAACTTTTATCAACCAATTCAATAAAGGCTTAAAAATAACATACTTATAAAATTAAGACTTATGGAATTTAATAAAGTAAGCAGGACACTACCCCTACTAATAGGTAAATTTTTATATTACAATCCATTAAAATGAAAGTTATAACTAAAATGCCCTCTTTTAGCTATTTGAGAATTGATCTTATTAAGAAGATTCCTTTATTTTCATTATATTTTCTATCACTTCTTTTTATTTCATGTGAAGATGATGATATATCCTTCGACGAGGGCAATAGTGGAGAAATTCCTAGTCGTTTAGTAAGCTATGAGTTAGTGGGATCAAGATCACAAGAACAGACCGCTTTAGTTATCCAATTGGCAGGATTTGGAGAAGTAGCTGACTTGGTTACGTCAGGTTATGAAATTTATAATGTGACATATACCACTCAATATCTAGGAGAAGAAATCATTGTGTCAGGGCTAGTATCCTTTCCCGACGAGAAAAGTCCATCACCTTTGCTAAGTTTTCAAAATGGCACGAATACTAGCTATGGCAATGCGCCATCCAGAGACAATACAGGCTTATTTGAGTTATTGGCTGGTATAGCTTCTATGGGCTATATTTGTACAGTACCAGACTATATAGGTTTTGGCAGCACTGAAGGATTGGTTGCTCCTTATCATCATGCTGAAATTATTGCACAAACAGTAAAAGACCTTATTGTAGCTGCTAAAGAACTCGCTATAGAATTAGAATTTGAGTTTACGAATAATATTTTTTTAGCAGGCTATTCTGAAGGAGGCTACGCAGCCATGGCTACGCACAAAAACATACAAGAAAGTGGCTTTGATGGGTTTAACCTTATTGCTTCAGCGCCAGCCTCTGGTGGTTATGATGTAAAAGGTTTTCAGGAATATTATTTCAATCAAGAAACCTATGCAAACCCACATTACTTTGCTTTCGTAGGACTTTCCTACCAACATATTTACAATCAAAATCAGCTTATAAGCGATGTATTTCAAGAACCTTTTGCCAGTGAAATCCCTAAGCTATTTGATGGCTCACTTACAGGATTCCAAATTGACGAACGGCTTACTCTTGTAGTAGCTGACCTCATAGAACCGGATATACTGGATAATCTTGATACTGATCCTAGGTATGCCTACTTGGTAGATGCCCTTAATGAAAATACTATTACAAATTGGAAGCCTATTGCTCCTATGTTTATGTATCATGGAGACCAGGATATTACCGTTCCTTTTCAAAACTCGGTTGATTCTTATAATCAAATGCTACAAGCAGGGGCTTCTGAAGAAAACTTGACATTGATTACTTTGGAAGGGACTAACCATACTACTGGATTGATACCTTATTTAACAGACATGCTGCAACGTTTTGACCAATTGAAGTAGGATATACAATAAAATAAGGCTTCACTGAGTCGTAAAAAGCAAAACATAAAAAATTGTTACGACAAAAAGACAATATCCAACTACCATAATAGCTATTATTACTTCATAAAAAATAATTTTAGTATTAGAATTTATAAACATAAAAATTTGTCTAGGATACATTTTTCGGTTTGTACGA
>JBCDJE010000611.1:0-3234 GCA_038748185.1 Bacteroidota bacterium | reverse complement strand
GCTATTGATAGTCGCATATTTATCAGGATTTTTTTATGGTAAAGCTATGGACTATTACTTTCTAGTAGTTGTAAAAGTTCTTCTCCTATTCCTGCGTCGAAAGGATGGGCACTACTGGATAAAAGTGATTTTACATCACACTCTTCACCATAAATCTTCATCTTAGCTGCAGGGTTAGCCCCTAAAATCAGTAGAAATTTTGTGATTTCAGGTAAATTGTATGGTACTTTCTGCCTCCACATCTCAACTCCGTTGCTAGCAATGTAGTGTAATAAAGTAGCATGATGTCCATACTGCGATCTGCATGTTACAATATCGGGGTACTTACTAAGCTGCATCTTCAAAGCAAGGAGATCACCTTTTAAGAGCGTATTAATTGCATTTTCAAAATAGAGGTTATACTTTGTTTTGCCAAGTGCTTCTATCATTTCCCAGTCAGAAAAGCTATATTCATTAGCAATAGTAAGTTTACAATCTACTTTAGTAAAAGCTGCTTTAGCTAACTCAATGTTACTTTTTCCTAAATGACTTGGATGATAATTACTAATTTCTTCCAACAAAACAGGTACGCCATTTTGTAAGCCTTCCCACATTGTTTCTACTAATTCATTTAAATGTTCTGATATGTGTTGAAAAAGATCAATACGGTATAGTAATTCACCATAAAAGGATTCTATTTCTTTTACGGCTTTACATCGGTATACTTTCATATTTTCTGAGTATATGAATGGTTATTTGTTATGTAGAAGGAAAATTATGTTTTCTCAAAAAGTCAATGTGATATACCTCTACCAATAGAAATGATATGTCCATCAATATCTTGCAAATCAAAATCACGCATACTATAATCGCGGTCAGCAATCGCATTTACAATCTTTATATGTTTGGATTGGTACTCATGATAAACTTTATCTACATCATGTACAAAAATATAAATAACTCCATGCACCGAAGAAGGCTGACGTTTCTCCTGCTTTTTAATCAGATGAATACTTACTTCTTCTCCTCTTTTAATAACAGCGTATTCTACAGGATCACCCCATGTAAAAGTTACGTTAAAACCCAGTTGGTTTCGATAAAATGCAACTGATTGGGTAACATTTTTTACTGGTAAAATGGTGGCTGCATGGGAGAAAAGAGAGCGTTGAGTTGGCATCTTACTATATAATTAAAAAATTTGATAGCTATGTTTAGCTTTAAAGGTCACTAGGTTATAGTAAAATACTTCCTATTTAAGAATCAAGCAAGTGCACTTTCATTAGCGGGGGTATAGGTAAGTTAAATGGCGTATAGGAAATTTTGAAACTATTCTATTTTTTAAAGAAGAAATTAAAATCATGCACAAATAGTATTTTTCAAGACATGAAAGATCGCAAAAAAGGTTCGATAACTGATTTAAAACCTATATTTATTATTCTAGAAAACTTAACGGTTTTTCTTTATTTATTTTCTGCTACTATTTTCAAACCTAACATTGTATCAAAAGAGGGTAGTTCAATGGTGGTAATGCTTTCTTTGGTCATTATCTCTCCTTTTTTTATCTCCATTCCATTAAAAGGGTTTAGAAACGCATAGGTATACTTCCCAGTTGGCAAGCGCAGTTTGATGCTATCGCCTTGAGGACCAGTAATGCATATCGCATATTGTTCCCCTTTTTTAGATAAAGTCTGTGTTTCAACGCCAGGTGCATGGTACACTGTCCCAAAATCAGGGCGCATCTCAATAAAATCGAAAGATGTTAAAAAGCGATGTAGGTAAGTGAGTTGTTTTCTAAAAGTAGTACTCCCTCCACCGGGAGCGTTGTTCTTTCCTTTTCCATCTTCTGCTCCTACATAAAATGAGTAATCGAGGTTGTTAAAAATAGCACCACCTGCCAACATAAATTGCCAGGCTTGTTGCAAATAGGTTGTATCTGAACTGCCCGCAAAACCTGATTCGTCAAAACTGATAGGTTTGTTATAAGGGTAGTTCATCCAAACTGCCTCCGGCCAAGCATAATGGAAATTTATAATGGAAATATTACTTTCAACACGAGGTAAAGAATGTTTAAAATTGGTATAATTCTGAGCTATCAGATGCGTTTTTGGCAAGTTAGTTTCTGTATTATAAACAACATCAGCTATTTCCTTTTGCCAGGCTAAAGATGCTTTTGAAGCCGTTTCTGACTGTTTTGCCCAATTTAAATCTTTAGGTGACAATGTTTTCAATGTTAGTAGTGCTTTTTGCGGATCATCGGCCCAGGGCTCATTTTGTACTTCGTAAAAAATATTATCAAACTCATTAAGCTCCAGCACTATCTTATTTACCAATGCCTTTTGGTAATTGGTAAGATTCTCATTTTGTAACGTATTTGATTTTTTCCTATCAGTATTGGTAATGTTATTGACATTGTTACCCGGGTTAAAAGGATTCCTTTCCCAATAACTATCCTGATAAGTAGAACAAAAAAAAGTAACTTCTACAATAATATCTTTCTCCGAAGCCTTGGCAATAAAATCTTTCAGTCTTGTAAAATAGGCTTCATTCCATTTTTTTAAATCAAACTTCTTTTCTCCTTCAAATAATCCTACTTCTTCAGTGCGTTTCCATGGAGCAATAAATTTACCCTCTTTAGGAGCAAGTGTGTTTTTTTCTATACCAAAACTACCGGGAATTTCAACATAGGAGCCCACAAAAATTCTTGTGTAGTTCATCCCTTCTTTTTGCAGAGTTTCTAAATAGGTATCGTAATCAAAATCGAGGTTGAGAACTGCTCCATAATGCTCTGCAGAAGTGATAAGTAAAATAGGCTTCCCTTTATAGCTAAGGTAGTGAGGATTTTCGGTGTGTAAGGAAATGGGTTGGGCTTGGGAAACTTTAGCAAACAACAACAAAACTAAAAAAAAACGAAAAACCATATTTAAAAATTTAAATTTTCATTAATGAAGAGATTATTCAAAAGTATCATTCACATTCAATATCTAAATTATAAGCATTTACTTTTTTATCTAAATATTTTTTAAAGTCTTTTTAATTCCCTTATAGGGTTACCCCTTTAAATCTCAGGACGTAAATAGGATACGTAACACGCTAATACCTTTGGTAAAAAACATTATCATGAAGATATTAAAAAGTTTAACAAGAACAGCATTTCAATCAAGATTTGGGACAGTGGAAGATTGTTTAGCGTATCTATCCAAAGAAAAATGGCAGGATGGTTACCAGTGTAGGAAGTGTCAGGGCACTCATTATTGT
>JBCDJE010000610.1:0-3236 GCA_038748185.1 Bacteroidota bacterium | reverse complement strand
GTTTTTTTAGCTTTATTTTTTTGTACCATAAAAACTTTAATTTATCGAATTGATTCTATAGCAACGGCATTCTTAAATCTTCCTTTTTCTTCGACGAGTTTAAACATGTTTTCGTTTGAATCATTGAACTTACATTCTCTTACATCTTTAAATCCAGCTTTGGTGAGTTCATTCATTAAAGATTTTGAGTCCCACATCCATAAATGGTTTGCATTACCAACAAAACCACTTAAAAATCCCTTCAATCCCCTAGGGCGGTATTTTTTCCCTAATAATGTTTCATTCATGAACTTTATACTTGCTTCTTTATCGTTACCATTTTCTATATCTTTAATATATTCTCTAGCAGCCCATTCCAAATCGGGTACGACACATCTAAAAATCCCCCCCGTTTTAAGGATTTTATATGTATTTTTCAACGCAATCCTGAAATCTTCTAATGACAAATGCTCTAATGTATGTGAACAATAAACCCCATCACAAGAAGATTCTTTAATTGGTAGTCCCTTAATAATATCTCCATATTTTACATTTTTTGGAAATACAGTATTAAGTTGACCTTTAATCATCGTACCTAGAATAGGAACTTTCTGTAATCTCAAGGTTGGTGATACATCAAAATTAATCCATTCTTTTGGAGCTGAGAGCCCACAACCATATTGTACATAAAGCATATTAATAGATTAAATCTTACATCATCGTCCCAAAAATGGATTTTGTAGTTTAGTTGTTAGCTATTAGTTAGCTGCCTTTCAGAGTAAATATTTAAATTTTCAACTAACCACTTTTATCGAAATTTTAAATACTACTTAGTTAATTGTTATATTTTTTAAACCAATCCACAAAAGCATTTACTCCATCTTGCAGCTCAGTTCTCAAGTTTTCTCCTATTAAGATATGTAAGTATCCTGTATCGGCATAGGTTACTTGTACATCGCCGGGTTGCATAGGGCGCATTTTCATATTTGCTTTTTTATTGGTTGCCTTTTCTATGGCTTTGATAAAATCCATCAGATTCACTGGTTGGCTATTGCCAATATTACAAATGCGATAAGCAGCGCTACTTTCAGCTGGGTTTGGGTTACCGTATTGGTAATTAGGGTTAGGTTTCGGAGGTAGAAAAAGGGTTTTATAAACCCCTGCTACAATGTCTCCTATATAAGTAAAATCCCTTTGCATATTGCCTTGGTTGTAAACTTCAATTTCCTTCCCTTCTAGTATGGCTTTTGTAAATTTAAAAGGAGCCATATCAGGCCTTCCCCAAGGCCCATACACTGTAAAAAACCGTAAGCCTGTCATTGCAATGCTATACAACTGACTATAAGCATGACCGATCACTTCATTGGATTTTTTAGTGGCAGCATACAAAGAGACCGGATGATCGGTATGATCGCTTTCTTTAAAGGGTACAGAACGATTCAACCCATATACTGAAGAACTAGAGGCAAAGACCAAATGCTTTACCGGATAATTACGGCATGCTTCTAATATATTGTAAAACCCAATAATGTTGCTACTAATATAGTTACGTGGATTGGTAATCGAATAACGTACTCCTGCCTGGGCTGCCAGATTAATTACATAATCAAAATGTTGTTTGGCGAATAGATTGTTCAAATTACCGGCATCTTCCAAATCCAACTGTAAAAACTGAAATCCTTCATTCCCTTGCTCCAACCAATTATATAAAACTTTATCTTTTTCAATACCCAACTCATTCAATCGGGCATATTTCAAACTTACGTTGTAATAATCATTGATATTATCCAGACCTATTACTTCAAACCCTTCTGCCAATAGTTTTAAAACAGTATGCATGCCTATAAATCCTGCCGCGCCTGTTACTAAAACTTTTTGTTTCCTACCCATCTGGTTATTGGCTAATAGTTATTAGGGTTTAGCTGGTAGTTAATAGGGGTTGGAATTTAGTTTTTTCAAAGTAAAATACTAAAAACTCGATACAACGAACTAAAAAACTAATAAAGCTATAAGATTTTACTTGAAACATTTTTTAAGCACTAGATGTATATAAAGCTTTTCATGCAAAATTCTTTGCTGTATGTTCTATTGCCACGGTGCTTCAGCCCGTGGGTATCGTAAAGGTAGTATGGGCTTTAGCCAAGCTATTTCTCAAAATCCTATTGGCGAGTAAACCAAAATCACAGTCTGTTTTTAGTTGTGGGCTGAAGCCGAATGTGTATGTGGCTATTCTCCACCGTTTTAAAAAACGGTGCAATACAATTTATAAGCCAGGGGGTATTGTATTTTTTAAGATTCTATAGGATTTTAATTGAAACTTGCTCAAAACAATAAAGTTATCTCTATGAAAAACCCTTTAACTACTTCACTATTCAAGTTTCCCTGTTTAACTTTTTCTACTAATTGATACACGCCATCGCTATTTACATACTTTTCTATTGCCTTAGCTTCCGGATCAACTATCCAATATTCAACAACACCATGTGCAGAGTAATCTATAAACTTTTCGTTTCTGTCCAGCTTTTCTGTTGATGGAGAAAGAATCTCTACAATAAAATCTGGTGCAGGGAATTGCATTTGGTCATCAGAAAACCTTTCAGCTATCTCTTTTTTCCAAAAACAAATATCCGGTTCATAGTCATTGCGAGTCAAGCTTATCATCGCTTTTTCTACTGCCACTAAACCCAGACTTTCATCCTCTACATGGCGTATCAACCTTGAAGAAAGCTTACTGCTAATTTTCCAATGTTTTGCTTTTACAGGTGATTGATAAATGATGGTTCCATTTATAAACTCCGCTTTGATATTTTCATGCACAAGACTGTAATAGCTATGCCTCTTCTTTTCCTCTTTTTCCATCTTCTCTATTACTTCCTGGATAACTAATTTAGCCTGAGGCGCTGTATTTAATCTCTTTATCAAACTTTTAGTGCTTTCCATTTTGATTTTCAATTCATTTAAATCTATCTAGTGGAACTTAATCTAAAAATCTTAAAAAACCTGAAAATTACTTTAAACAATAAAGTAGTCTTTCAGGACTTACGCACTTTCACAAAATCCACATAATTATCCTCGGTTTGTGTCGGAGCCACTCTGGCGCACAAATCGATATTGTTATTGTTCTGTGAGACACAGAACAAGACCACTATCGTTGTGTGCTCCAGAGTGGCTCCGACACACACCGAGGATAATTAGGTGGATTTTGTGAAAGTGCGTAAGTCCGGAAAGACTACTTTATTGTTTAAAGTAATATTCAG
>JBCDJE010000609.1:0-3245 GCA_038748185.1 Bacteroidota bacterium | reverse complement strand
TTTGAAAAACACTTTGGTTTAGCCAATCACGAATTTAATGTAACAATTGATGCAAATACCAAGTTTGATGTGGCTTCCATAAGTAAACAGTTCACTGCTGCATTAATTCTAAAATATTGGGAGGAAGGGCTTATAGATTTAGAAGCTCCAATTCTTAACTACTTACCTTATTATAGAGAAGATACAGGCGCAAAAGTAAAGATTAAGCACTTATTAACCCATCAGTCAGGTATTCCTAATTATACAAGTTTACCGGGTGTATGGAAAGATTCACTCAGAAACCATTACACTTTTAAGTATCTAATCAAAAATTTTTGTAGTGAAAATCTTGAATTTGAACCCGGTAAACACTTTCAATATAATAATTCGGGTTATGCTTTATTAGCAGCTATTATAGAAGAAATTAGTAAAAAGCCATTTGAAGTAGTCATTGAAGAAAAACTACTTAAACCCCTCGGTTTAGAAAATACTGGCATAAGTAGTAGGGAAAGTATCATCCAAAATAAGGCATACGGATATTATAATTTGTTTGAGAAGTGGCAAAATGCAAATTATACCTTTATGCAAAATTTAAATGGAGCTGGAAGTATGTATGCTACTACAAGCGATCTTTATAAGTGGACAACAGCATTGCACAATGGCAGTATTCTTTCTAACAAAGCATACAAGATGATGTTTGATGCTTATACCAGAAACAATAATTGGATACCACCTTATAAAAACGCTTATGGCTTTGGTATAGGAATGATGAATACAGAAAAGGAAGTGTCAGAAAATGAAAATGATTGGAATATGTTTTTCCACTCAGGGCATATTTCTGGTTTTAGCTCATTTATAGCTTACTATCCTGAAGGAAAGCATTCAATTATTTTGCTAAGCAATACCGATGGTATAAGAACATCTGTGATGCACGAACTTAGTATTGCTGTAGCAGAAGTACTTAAAAAAGAAAAAATGATAAGTTCAGGGAAATAGCGAATATCAATATGTCAAACTAGTACATTTTCTCTTGTCTTTACATCATCTGGCCAAATAACACCAGGAGGGAGATCGATCTTAGGAGGGAGATCGCTTTGGTCATAATCTCCACCGTCATTTCCACCACCTCTTTTTCTATTGTCTTCTTTGATAGATTTAATTATCACAAAAATTACTGTTGTGAATGATAAAAGAAATACGAATATGTAATCAATGGGCATGGTTGAAAATCAATTAAATTTTATATTGCTAAATAAGACTATGCTATTAAGTAAACAAGCTGTATTTTATTGTAAAATAAATCTCTATACAATGTAATATTGGTAGAATAGAAGCGGTATTTCGTGTAATGTAAATAAGTAGAATAGTAACTTTTGTAAAGGGGTAGTTCAAAAAAATAATTTCTTTATAAAGAAATATCTGATATTATATCAAATCCTTTTTTTGTCAAAAATGTTTGTAGACTTAAAGATTAAAATAGTGTTTTGAGAAAAACACATCAAATAATTTTTGGCGAATATTGTTCCAAATGAGACAAATGACTTTAATTCATCGGAGTTTTTTTCTTACAACAATGAGTTAACCGCTAATTTTTTAAAACTAGCTAAGAAATGCCCAACTTTATTGAAGGAAAAGTAGGTTTGTTATTGTAAAAATAGGAAAGCAGTGTATGTAGTAGCCCAAAAGATGATGCTAAAACTCCAAAAGCAACTATTTTATTACAACACCATCAGCTTCAAAGCTTAGTTCTATTTGAGGAGAATTGATGCTAGTAATTTCTTCTTTGCTTTTTCCTGCATCTTTTGCATAGTGTTGCAAGTCAGCGATACTAATTTCTTTTTGTGATGCTATACCATGTATAGCTACTTCTTTACCTACAATATCTTTGGGCATAAATAGCGCATAATCTTTAAAAGTTACCCGCATATCTTCTCCATTCTCTCTGGTAAGTTTCATCCAACATCCTTTTGCTTTACAAACATCACTCACCGTACCAGTAACAACCACATCTTCGATCACACTTTCTGTAGAAATCTTTGATTCCAAGGCTACAAGATCGAATGCTACTTTAGTATCAACTTGTTCGCCTATTAGAGTGCCTGAATTCTTTTGGCAAGCTACTAATACTAAAAAAAGGAAGATTAGCTTGAAGCGCTTCATATTTATTTTGCTTTATTAAAAAATACTGCTCGCAATTTGTTTAACCGATTCAGATTTACCCATTGAGTAATAATGTAAACATGGTACGCCAAATTTAACCAATTCTTTCGATTGTTGTGTACACCATTCAATGCCTACTTGTTTTACTTCTTTATTATTTTTACACTTTTCAACTGCAGCAACCAGTTCTTGCGGGATATCAATATGGAAAATACTAGGTAGTACAGTAAGCTGTCGCATAGAGGTTATAGGTTTTAATCCAGGTATAATCGGTATATTAATGCCCATTTCTCTACACTTATTTACAAAATCGAAATATTTTTGGTTATCAAAAAACATCTGTGTAACAATGTAGTGTGCGCCTAAGTCTACTTTCTTTTTAAGGTATTTTAGGTCTATATCAAGATTAGGCGCTTCAAAATGTTTTTCAGGATAACCGGCAATACCTATGCAAAAATCAGTTGTATTAGCATTAATAATTTCTTCGCCTAAGTATTTGCCTTGGTTCATATCTACTACTTGTTGTATGAGTCCATCGGCATATTGATGTCCATTTGGGTCAGGTGTAAATCTTCCCTCCGATTTAATAGAATCTCCGCGCAATAGTAGTACATTCTGAATATTGAGGAAATTAAGATCGAATAAAGCATTTTCAGTATCTTTTGTATTAAATCCTCCACAAATAAGGTGAGGTACGGTATCTACATGGTATCTGTGCATGAGAGCAGCACATATTCCTACAGTTCCGGGCCTTTTCTTAGTCGTTATTTTTTCAAGTAAACCATTTCCCCTCGACTTATACACATACTCTTCTCTATGATAAGTAACATCTATAAATGCAGGTTTAAACTCCATAAGCGGGTTAATCGCTTCAAAAAAATCGTTGATGTTTTGCCCTTTTAAAGGTGGCAAGATTTCAAATGAGAAAAGTGTTTTGTCTGATTTATCAATCCACTCAGTAACTTTCACGAAAAAAATCTCTTAATTAAAAATCTGAAAAAATCTATGCAATAATAATAAAACCGAATGGTATTGGACTAAACTTAAAACGAATAAGCAATAATTAGATGTAAGATTTGTACTGAAAATAGATAAGTATGCTAATG
>JBCDJE010000608.1:0-3246 GCA_038748185.1 Bacteroidota bacterium | reverse complement strand
GTTTTTTCTTGGCTTGCTTGCAGAAAGGAGATGAAGGATATAGAGCGAAAAAGATAAAATTACCCAAAAAGAAAGCCAACAATTTAGAACTTGTTCCAAAAAAAAACTTAAAGAAATTAGAAGGATGGGTACAAGACCACGAAAAATACAGCTTTATATTAGAAGATGAGAAAGTTTATGCCTTTCCTAAAGAACAATTGCATAGCCTTAGAATGCTTGATAAAGTTTTAAAAGTACGTATGAAGGGAATTGAAATGGGTAAACTTAGAAATAATAAATTTATCCCAATTCATCACTTAGCGATTAGTAATATTTTAACTAAAGATATTCCTCAACTTAAACTTGACTACACCCAAGCAATAGCTTACCTTAGAAAACTAGCACTTACCCATAATCCCGATAATCTACAAGGCTGGGTAACAGCTACCTACAAAGGCGTTACATTAGGTTGGTTAAAAATGCTTCCCAACCGTATCAATAATTATTACCCTGCCGAATTGCGTATTCAAAAAGACTTTGAAATAGATTAACTATTCCTCCACTGATTTCCTTTTAGTGCCTTTACTACTTATTTATTACGATATATATCGTAGAAAACTTGCAATTACGATAAGTGTCGTATATAATTGCAATTACGATGACTGTCGTAGTTATCAAAAATCCCTGAAACAATAATATTTATGACAAAACCAACTGACGCTGAGCTAGAAGTACTGCAGGTTCTTTGGAAAAAAGGGGCTGCAACCGTCAAAGAAGTCTATGAGTTGATAGCTAAAACCAAAGAAATTGGTTATACTACTACACTAAAGATCATGCAAAATATGTATGAGAAAAAATTAGTAAAAAGAAAGCCTGAAGGGCGAGGCCATATATATGAAGCACTGGTTTCAGAAGAAGATACCCAAAAAAAATTACTCGATCGCTTTTTAAATACTGCATTTGGTGGTTCTGCTATGAAACTGGTTATGTCAGCTTTGGGCAATCATAAAGCTACTAAAGAAGAAATTGAAAGTATTCGTAAACTATTAAATCAAAAAGAAGGAGGTACAAAATGAAGCTTATAGAAAACATACTCGCCTATGAAATAATTAATGCCCTAGGTTGGACTATCTTACATGCTTTGTGGCAAGGTATATTGCTAGCAATTGTAATAGGCCTTTTAATGATTTTTTTAAACAAGAGTTCGGCTCAGTTGCGATATTTAGTTGCTTCAACCGCGCTTGTAGCTATGTTCTTTATTTCAATAGTTACCTTTTTCTCATTAATACCTGAGCATATAAAGGACAAAAAAGCAACTACAATTGAATACAGTAATATTACGCCAATTTCTGTAATAATTGCAGATATTGAAAGAGGTAAAGGTAATATTCAAGACGTCAAAACTGCTTTTGTTGCTTATTTCAATAATCATTTACCCCTTATAGTGGGGCTGTGGATAATGGGAGTTTTAGCACTAACGCTAAAGTTATTGGGAGGGCTAGCTTATGTTCAACGGATAAAAACCTATAATGTAAAAAAGGTAGAAAACTACTGGCAAGAAAGGGTATCAATTATTGCTGAAAAGCTAAGTATAAAAAGAACAGTGAGTTTGTTTGAGTCAGCATTAGTAAAAGTGCCTATCGTTATTGGACATTTAAAACCTATAGTCTTACTTCCCATTGGGACTTTTACCGGACTTTCTCCTGATCAACTTGAAGCAATATTAGCACATGAATTGGCGCATATTGCCCGCAGAGATTATATTGTAAATATTATCCAGTCGTTGATTGAAGTTTTATTTTTCTATCATCCGGGAATATGGTGGATTTCTGCTATCATCAGAGAGGAAAGAGAGCATTGCTGTGATGATATAGCAGTTGCTCTCAATAAAGATAGCCTTACTTTCGCAAAGGCCCTTACTGAATTACAAGAAATCAATTGGCAAATACCAAGTGCTGCTTTAGCAGTGAAAGGCAATAAAGGTAAATTACTTACCAGAATAGAGCGCTTATTAAACCATAGAAGTACCGGCTCTACATTTAAAGACGGTTTTATTACAGCAATAATTCTAATTATAACTACTATCAGTTTTTCTTTCACTTTTAACAAAGTATACTATGTGAAAGAAGAGCGACTGGTAAACGTAGAAGCACCAATAACAGAAAGTAATGTACGACAAGAAGATACCTTGTCTACACATAAGCAAATTGTCGAAAAACTTCCTTCATCTACTCTAGGCAATCAAATAAATGATACAACAAAAATTGATTTGAATGGAAATCGAATAAGTTTTACACTTGAAGATGGTAGGTATGTGTTTGCAAGAATAGGCGATGATGAAGAAATCTTAGCACTATTTGTTGAGGGGTTGAAGATTCCAGTATCAGAATATGGAGCATATGAGGCTGTGATTAATGAAGTAAAAGACAGAATATTAGAAATAAAAAAAGAGAAAAATAGGCTAGAAGAAGAAAAAGAAAAGATGCAAGCTATGCTAATTGAGCAAGAAAATATGATGCGTAAACAAAGAGATGCTATGCAAAAAGAAATAGAGATGGTGAAGGTGCAAGAAATGGCACAAAGAAATAATGAAAAAGAATTGCAACTAGAGCTCAAAAAGATAGAATTGGCAAAAAAACAAAGGGCATTAGAAATTGAACATATGTTAGGAGTAATAAAAAAACAAGAAAAGGTAGATGACCTTGATCCTATTGCGATGCAACAAATGCTACTTGAAATAGAACAGAAAAAGCTTGAAATAGAATCGTTAGATATAGAAGCCTTGCGTAAGGCAGAACAAATCTCTCGAAGTAATAGACCTCGTGTAGAAAGATCTCGCGTAATTAGGGAAAGGCTAAATGTCGATAGAAAAATGTTGATGCAAGAAAGAGAAAAACTGAATCAAGAGATGGTGAAAGCAACGAAAGAAAGTAAAAAGCATAATGAATACAGATTGTTACTCCTTAATGAATTAGTAAAAGATGGATTTATTGAATCAGTAGATGATAAAATAAAATTTCAAATTAGAGATAATAAAATGTTTATTAATGGAAAAAAGCAAGCTGATAAATACTTTAAGAAGTACATTAAATTGATGGAAGACTATTCCGGAGAAACAATAGAAAGAGGACATGTTTTTACGTATGAGAATGAATAAATCTTGTATCCCAGTATTAGTTAGTAATAAATACTAGAAATTCTTTCAAATAACAATTCACTACAAATTTTTTACAGTTCACTACTTCTTTATTCTAAGGAAAAAGATGC
>JBCDJE010000607.1:0-3253 GCA_038748185.1 Bacteroidota bacterium | reverse complement strand
TTTAAATGCAGCATTTATAGATATTGGTTACGAGAAAGATGCATTTTTGCATTATTTAGATCTCGGACCAAACATAAGATCTTTAGTAAAGTTTACCAAGCTTGTTCAAGCTAAGAAAGATATCAGCTATAAGCTGAACGATTTTAGGATGGAACAGCAGATAGATAAGCTTGGTAAAATCAATGAGGTTTTCAAGCAAAACCAAAAGATATTGGTTCAAGTGGTAAAAGAACCTATCTCTACAAAAGGACCAAGGTTGTCATGTGAGCTTTCAATAGCAGGGAGGTACTTGGTTTTAGTCCCTTTTTCAACTTCTATAAATGTTTCAAAAAAAATAACCGATCAAGCAGAAAGAAAGCGTTTATTAAGGCTTATTTCTTCTATAAAACCTGAAAATTTTGGCGTAATTATCAGAACTGTAGCTGAGGCTAAAGAGGTAGCAGAGTTAGACAGAGACCTTCGTGATTTAGTATCGAAATGGACAAATGGGATGAGTACCCTGTTATCTGCAAAACCTAGGCAAAAAGTAATTGGTGAAATGGGTAGAGCATCTTCTATGCTCCGCGATATGTTGAATGAAAGCTTCGATACCATTACAGTTGATGATAATGCCACCTATGAAGACATAAAATCTTTTATTAAAACAATTGCTCCTGAGAAGGAAAAAATTGTAAAGCAATATAACGGCAAGACCAAAATATTTGAGAGTTTTGGAATTGAAAAACAGTTAAAAGCACTATTCGGGCAGACTGTAAGTTTGCCAAGTGGTGGCTATTTAGTAATTGAACATACAGAAGCCTTACATGTAGTAGATGTAAATAGTGGGAATAAATCCAATTCGGAAACAGACCAAGAAACTACTGCTTTTAATGTTAATATTGAGGCAGCTACTGAGGTATCCAGACAGCTTAGGCTAAGAGATATGGGAGGTATTATTGTAGTAGATTTCATAGATATGAAAAAGGCGGAGCATCGCAAAAAAGTCTATGAGCATATTAAGAATGAGATGAAAAGCGATCGTTCTAAATATACTGTACTCCCGCTTACCAAGTTTGGTTTGATGCAAATTACTAGACAAAGAGTAAGACCTGAGCTTAATATTATTACCAAAGAAACATGTCCTACTTGTTTAGGTAGTGGCAGTATTTCTGCTTCGATAACCGTTTCAGATCAGCTTGAAAAAGAGTTGGATTATATATTAGAGAAGCAAAATGAAAAAAGCATGACAATTGTACTACACCCATACTTACATGCTTTTTTCACAAATGGTTTTATCTCAAAAAGGTTTAAATGGTTTTTGAAATATAATAAATGGGTGAACCTAACAAAAGACTCCTCATTAGGGCTAAATCAATATCATTTTTTAAATAAAAGGAAGGAAAGGATAGAATTATAGCATAAAAAAAGCCTGATAACATCAGGCTTTTTTTATGCTATATCTTCCTACAAGCTTAGAAGGCGAATCTTGCTTTGCTGTTAAGAGTTAAGAGTAGGAAATATTTTCTTTACAGCACTTAATCTCTTGTATCCATTAGTTGTAAGGAATCTTTATATGCTTGTAACGATTTTTTATATGGTACAGAAGTACTTGCTTCTTTTTGCTGATTCTTAGCAGTTTTTGAAGCTTTAATGTGTGATTTAGTGACGGCAGATTGTATAGTTACAAAAATGAACATGCAACTAATAATAATTAAAACGGTAAATTTTTTCATGATATAAGATAATGAGTTGAAAAAATTAGTTGTTAAACAAATATAAAATGATAAATATTCTTTCTGAGAATAATACTATTTTTTTCTAAATATGGTATTAATAGGTACCCCTTCAAATTTAAAATATTTCATTATCTGGTTTTCTAGAAAGCGTTCATAAGGTGCTTTAATATATTTAGGATGATTGCAAAAAAAGGCAAAAGTAGGCGTATGCGTTGGTAACTGAGTAATATATTTGATCTTTATAAACTTGCCTTTAGTTGAAGGAGGAGGATATCTTTCAATTTCTTTCAATAGGACTTCATTTAAAGCTGATGTTGGTATTTTCTTTTTCTTATTTTCATATACTTCGATAGCTTTTTCTATGCTTTTATATATCCGCTGTTTATTAATTACTGAAGTAAAAATGATAGGGATGTATGTATTAGGAGCTAGTTTTTCTTTTAGTTCATGTTCGTAATTTTTGGCAGTGTTACTATCTTTTTCAATTAAGTCCCACTTATTTACCATAATTACAATGCCTTTTCGGTGTTTTTGCGCTTGAAAGATGATATTCAAATCTTGTGCTTCCAGTCCCCTTGTGGCGTCTAATATAATGATACAAACATCAGTATTTTCAATAGCTTTTAAGGCTCGCAATACAGAATAAAACTCAATATTTTCCCTTACTTTCGATTTCTTTCTTATGCCAGCAGTATCTGTTAATATAAACTTTTTCCCAAATGCATTGTATAGGGCATCATTAGCATCTCTGGTAGTGCCAGCTTCATCGGTAACAATATTTCTGGACTGATTCAATAATGCATTAATAAAAGAAGATTTACCTACATTGGGTCTTCCTACAACAGCAATTTTGGGTATTATTTCTTCTTCCTCTTTTTCTACTAAAAAGTGCTTAACTAATTCATCAAGTAATTCTCCGGATCCGCTGCCGTTCATGGCAGATACAGGAAAAACTTCACCCATACCCAAGGCGTAAAACTCACCAGTCATATGCACTCTTTCTGTGGTGTCAGCTTTATTAGCGACAAGAAAAACTGGTTTTTCTGAGCTCCTCAAAACATTGGCAAAATCTTTATCAAGCCCTGTTAAACCAGCTACGGTATCTACCATAAATATAAGTACATTAGCTTCTTCAATGGCTATTTCTACTTGCTCACGAATAGCTCCTTCAAAAGCATCTTCACTCCCAACTACATATCCACCAGTATCAATTACTGTAAACTGTTTTCCAACCCATTCTGCACTTCCATAGTGCCTGTCACGTGTTACGCCGCTTTGGTTATCAACTATGGCATCTCTATGTTCAACTAATCTATTAAATAATGTCGATTTACCTACATTAGGCCTGCCGACTATTGCTACTATATTTGCCATAAAGTTTTTGTTAAAATTAGTATTGAGGGCTAAAAAAAAGCAATCCTGTAATTGTTAGTAGGATTAATTTTTTTCTTCCTTAATTTTCTGAGGAAAAGAAAATGACTTTAATTCAGGTTATTAGTATAAACTTTCAGTGTAATTACCAATTATGTAAAAATTTC
>JBCDJE010000606.1:0-3254 GCA_038748185.1 Bacteroidota bacterium | reverse complement strand
ATAAAAATAAAAATCAAGAATATTATTTATAGTAGGCAACCAAATCTTAAAATCTAGAGGTATAGCCTTAAAAACATGTTTTCGCATTTTTTACACATATGAAAATTTCACCTAAGCAAGAGGTAGAAGCTGTTTTACCTACAAAATTTGGAGATTTTAAAGTAAAAGTTTATCCAAGCGAGTTTGATCATTTTCCGCATTTAGCACTTTTTACAGAAGATTTATCTAAGAAAGAGATAGTTGATGTACGCATACATTCTGAATGTATGACGGGAGATGTTTTTAGCTCACTAAGATGTGATTGCGGAGCTCAATTAGATTTTTCTATGAAGTGGGTGCAGAAGTATGGCGGTATTATCTTGTATTTGCGACAAGAGGGTAGGGGTATTGGCTTAGCAAATAAATTACTTGCTTATAATCTTCAAGATAGGGGTTTAAATACCAGAGAGGCTAATCTTGAACTCGGTTTCCATTCTGATGATAGAAATTACGATAAGGCTATCACAATACTAGAAGACTTTGGGATTCATAAGATTAGACTTCTAACCAATAATCCTGAGAAAATCAAGGCTTTTGATAATACTAAAATTGAATTAATCGAAAGAATTCCTATTGAAATACCGCCTACACCAGAAAGTGCCAGCTATCTGAAAACTAAGAAATACGAAATGGGGCATTTTTTATCCAATACATAATTAAAAGCATTAAAAATGATTTGGAACCTCATATTAGCTATCAAGCATAGTATCGAAAGATTTGAAAATGACTTTAATCTAATTACTGTTAAAGTTACTGATGAAATTTTAATAACGTTTGATGATG
This sequence comes from Bacteroidota bacterium, assembly GCA_038748185.1. GTDB lineage: Bacteria > Bacteroidota > Bacteroidia > Cytophagales > Flammeovirgaceae > Chondrinema. Next base: position 2,432 of record JBCDJE010000606.1, on the reverse strand, counting down.
TTATCGATCACCCTACCTTTATTATTGATTTTTCAAACTCAAAACTTGAATATACTACCTGTTTTAATTCTTCAAATCCTTTCTTATTAGAGACGAAAAGTAATCATTTTTTTAATGCTCGAGATATTGAATTATTAGAATTATATCTTCCTTATGCGTTACTGCCATATTATGCTAAGAAAAATAAAAAATGTTATGCCATATCGCATTTTGCACAGACATTAGACGGTAGAATTGCCTCTTTTTCAGGAGACAGTAAATGGATAGGAAATGAAGAAAATCTAATTCATGCTCATAGAATGCGAGCGCTCTGTGATGCTATTATGATTGGTTCAAAGACATTAGATGCAGATAATCCGAGATTAAATGTACGATTAGTGAAAGGCACAGATCCTATAAAAGTGATAATTGGGGGAGATAACTTATCTATGGATGAATATGGGGCAATTGATGATTCAACTATCATGTTTTGCCAGAATCATTTAGATATGGATCACAATTTTGAGAAAGTTTTGCTAGAGAAAAATATTGTATATAACGCTGATCATATTCTAAAAGCATTAGTGGAAAGAGGGATTTACTCTGTTTATATTGAAGGTGGTTCATTTACTACTTCCACATTTTTAAAGCAAAATGCTCTAGATCAGGTTCAGTTACATATTTCACCTAAAATCTTGGGCTCAGGTACAAACTCTTTTTCGTTTGAGGGTATATTTAGTATGGAACAGGCAATAAAATTTACTGATCCTAAATTCATCTCAATTGGAAGAGAAGTTATGTTTTTAGGTAATTTAGATTAATAAATGAACACATTAAAGGAGTTGTGGCATAACTTGAGTCATTCCTGGTTAGTGGAGAAAAATTTAACTCAAGTGACTGAAAATGAGGTAGCTATTGAGTCAATGTATTCTTTGGTGAGTTTAGGCACCGAACGAACAATCACAACACAATTACTAACAAAAGAAATAGCAGCAAGAATGGTAGTGCCTTATATGAGAGGTACTTTCCAAAATGAATTTACCTATGGTTATTCTCTTGTAGGTAGAATAATAGATGGGGAAAAAGATTTGATAGGTAAGGTAATTCATGTCATGCATCCGCATCAGAATTATGCAGTAGTTAAAACGCAAGATATTTTTTTTATTCCTGAACAGATGAATCCCAAATTGGCCACTTTAGTGAGCAATATGGAAACCGCTGTAAATGCTATCTGGGATGCCAATGTGGAGATTGGTGATAAAGTGTTAGTAATTGGTTATGGCACTGTTGGTGCACTAACGGCTCTTATAGCAAGCAAAATACCCGGTATCGATATTTCAATTTTGGAAATAAATCAAAATCGGTTTAATGCTGCCGTTGAGCAAGGATTTAAGGTTTCTTCAATATTAGAGAACAAGGATTTTGATATTGTATTTAATACCTCTGGTAATGCAGAAATGTTACAAAAAGCAATATCAGTAACCAAAAGCGAAGGAAGAATAATTGAAATGAGTTGGTACGGAGCCAAGTCAATTACAATAAACTTTGGTGCTGACTTCCACTATGGTAGAAAACAGTTAATCTCTTCGCAAGTAAGTCAGATACCGAATAGGAAACTAAAAAATTGGACTTATCATTCTCGTAAAAAATTGGTATTCAAATTATTACAGGAATTAAATCCACATTATTTAATTAACTGCGAAGTACATTTTTCCGAAACACCTAAATTCTATAATGATTTGAGAAGACATGAAACTAGCGGTTTGGGTGTAGTAATAAAATATTAATCTAAAAATAGTAACATTTATGTTTTCAGTAAAAGTAAAGGATCATATCATGATTGCCCATTCGTTGCCTGATCCATTTTTTGGACCTGCGCAACATATGCATGGCGCTACTTATGTAGTTGAAGTCACTTTCAAAAGTGAAGAATTAAATGATAAAAATGTGGTCATTGATATTGGCGAAGCCACTGATATTGTAAAAAGTACTTTAAGTGCTTTGGCATATAAAAACTTAGATGAACTCTCGCAATTTAAAGGGATGCTCACTACAACTGAGTTTTTAGCTAAATATATCCACGACCAAGTATTGTCTAGCTTGCAAACGAAAATGTTTTTAAAAGTTGAATTATTTGAGTCGCATGTAGCTTCGGCTTCTTACGAAGCCTAGTGGCACTTGAGATTTTATCATTGATGCTAAAATGAACAGTGGAAGCAAGAAGTAGAAAACGGCTAGTTATTTTAACTACGCATTTTGGTACTAACTTTTCAGGTGGCTCTACGGCTACTTGTGAGATATTTTCTCGTATCGAAGATGAATTTAAAGAGATAATAGTAGTAGGCACTCAATTGGGAGCTCACCCTTTTACTTCTTTGAAATTCTTTAAATATAAAAGTTGGTTACAAGCACTTTTGATCTTAAAAAAGTTGAAGGCTAAAGATGCTATTTTT
>JBCDJE010000605.1:0-3258 GCA_038748185.1 Bacteroidota bacterium | reverse complement strand
TTGTGCTCGTGGCTGCTGTAGATTCTGAAGAAGGTGAAGGATACTTACGGTCTTCCTATCGTGACTGACGTTCACGAGCCATGGCAATGTGCTCCATATCCATGGAACAGAGACCTTTACTATGGGTTTAAGCTCCTCTAATGATAACTTAGCTGTCGCAATGAGAGAAAACTCTGTGATCTTAGAGGAGGATGGTTACTTAGAATTATATGAAGGATTTGACCCAAGTTCTCCTGTATCTTATATTTTACTTTCTAATCTGCAACATGTATATCAAGAAAATAGCCTTAAACTTGCCTCATTCATTGAAGATGAATTTAGTAAGGGCGAGGAAAGACCTAGTAGAGGAGTAAAACAAGCAGGCTTTTGGGTTCTAGCAAAAACAACCATGCCCAGTGTATTAGTAGAAGTAGGTTTCCTTACCAATAAGAAGGAAGAAAAATACCTCAATTCTGATCTTGGGAAAGCAAAAGTTGCTGCAAACTTATATCGCGCATTCAGAAATTATAAGCGGGATATGGAAGCTGGGGACTGACCTTAGTTAGTTCTTTTTTATACTTACAAAAACACTACAATTTAGCGTTAAACTTCGTAGTACTATCTACACATTTATAATGAGTAGCTATTAGCTTAGTAATAAATAAAGATCTTTGTGCAAAATAATGTACACGTAAGCTCTATTGCCAAAGTGCTTTAGCTCGTAGATAAAAATAACCGACAAGGCTTAGCCACTTCCATCCATCAAAACCCTATAACTCATGAAAGCTACCTAACAACTAAACTCCTTTAAAGCAAAGTAACTGAAGCCTCTGATTGCTTTAAAATGAGCTACACTGTATGTAAATTGTATATCTTTAAAAACTATTAGAGGAGTAGAAAGTTGAGGCAAATGGATGGTTTACAATAGCAATTAACTAGCTGAACGAAAAAATCTTGTAGTGTTATCAGTTAACTTATTATTGCTCTTTCGGGAAAATATCAGTTCATCCTATTCAATATGTTTTTCCTCAATCAACCAACAACACTTCAGCATCTTCAAGCATGTAAACTAAATGGTAGCTATCTTCATAATTAAGCTTTAATTTCCCTTTAAAGGTTACTTTAGCGTCCATATCAAACTTTCTCTCTTCTTTTAAATAAATCTCCATTACACTTTCTGGTCCGGCATTTCCACAGAAGAAACAACTAGCATAAGGAAAGGCGGAAAGTACTTGATAGTCTGCTCCGGTTAAATCAACAGGTATAATAAAACCTTTTACTTCTATCTCTTTTCCATTTAAAGCTTCTACTTCTTCTGAGAAAATAGGTAATTGTATATCCGCTCCCACATATTCATTAAAAGTAGTTTCCCATTTTATATTTGTAAGCTTCTTCCATAAATCCTCTCCATCTTGTGCTTTTGTAACTTTTGGTATACCAGATAAAAAACATAATAAGAATACAAACACGTATTTTTTCATAGCTACTTATAGTATTTTAAAAAGTGAATTTAACTATTTTTTTCGATAGCATACACCAAATAAATGAGGAATCAATCAAACGTTCCCGTTAATTTTTACCGTTTCAAACTACATTAGAAACTAGAATTATCATAGATTTGATAAGAGAACAAATTTTCTATGTAATTTTTTAAAAATGAAAATGGAACAAACTTGGCGTTGGTACGGTCCTCAAGATTCGGTGAGCCTTTCTGCAATAAAACAAGCGGGTGCAACAGGTATTGTAACTGCCTTACACCATATACCTAATGGAGAAGTTTGGACAGAAAGCGAAATACTTCAACGAAAAACAGTTATCGAAAATGCCGGATTAACATGGTCGGTAGTTGAAAGTGTGCCAGTACATGAATCTATAAAAAAACAAAGTGCTGGTTATAAAGACTTTATAGAAAATTATAAGCAATCTATAACAAACCTCGGCAAATGTGGTATAAAAACAATCTGTTACAATTTTATGCCTGTATTAGATTGGACCCGAACTGATCTTGCTTTTGAAGTGCCTGATGGCTCAAAAGCACTGCGATTTGATGCAACAGCATTTGCTGCTTTTGAATTATTTATTTTGAAACGACCCGAAGCACAATTAGCTTATGATAAGAAACAACAAGATGCTGCTAAAGCCTGCTTCGCTACAATGAGCGATGATACAAAAAGGAAGCTCACTAGTAATATTATCGCAGGTTTACCCGGTTCAGAAGAAGGTTATTCCCTTGAACAATTCCAACAAGTACTTGATGAATACGCTAGTATTGATGCTATTGCATTAAAAAACCACCTTTTTGACTTTTTGAAAGAGATCATTCCGGTAGCTGAAAGCAAAGGGGTAAATATGGCTATCCATCCCGATGATCCTCCCTTCCCAATATTAGGGTTACCTCGAGTAGTTAGCACTGAGAGTGATTTACAAGCATTACTAAATGCCGCCCCTAGCCCTAATAATGGGTTTTGTATGTGTACTGGTTCCTATGGGGTAAGAGCTGATAATGATTTACCGGGCATGATCCGAAGAAATGGTGATAAAATGCATTTCATCCATCTGAGAAGTACGAAACGGGATGAGAAAGGTAATTTTTTTGAAGCTGATCACTTAGCTGGTGATGTTGATATGTACGAAGTAGTAAAAGCTATTTTAACAGAACAGCAAAAAAGAATAACAACGGGGAGAAAAGATACAGCTATCCCAATGAGACCTGATCATGGACATCAAATGATTGACGATTTACAAAAAAAGACAAACCCGGGTTATTCATGTATTGGTAGGCTTAGAGGTTTGGCTGAATTACGAGGTTTAGAAGAAGGTATTGCTAAATCACTTTTCAGCACTAATTAAATTAACTAATTGCTTTTGCAAAAAATAACAATATCGCCTGAAAGATAATAGTGCCGTCCATCCAGCCGGTATAATAAACAAGTTTGCGGTTTTTATGCACGCCTATTACCAAGAAAAAACATAGTAAATGTGAAATAGTAATTGCCAGAAACTGCATTCCAGTGAAACTTAAATAGGCGATAAATGAGGCAATGTACAAGCAACAACAAGCTGTTAATTTAGTATAGTATAAGCCGAAAGTTGCAGCTAATGTTTTTAGGTTGGCATTTCTATCTATTTCCTCGTCCCTAATATCAAAGGGAAGCGTAATGGCAAAATAAAATAAGCTTCTTTGTACAGTTTCAGCAAAAAGTACAGATAAAGAGCGCTCTTTTTCACCTATACATGGTAACCAAAGTGTAGCAGCTACCCAAACATACACTATTAGAA
>JBCDJE010000604.1:0-3259 GCA_038748185.1 Bacteroidota bacterium | reverse complement strand
TTTAAAATTCTTTATATAAAGTGAACTTACATAAAGCGTAAATTATAGAAATATAAATTTCTATTTTCCATCCGTTATTTGGCAAAATCTAAGTAGACATATTTTTAATTTTTCCATGATGAAAAACATATTACTTTTTTTTCTCAGTGCGCTATTAATAAATTTTGTAAATGCCCAAAATGAAAACAAAGGATTTAGCTTCCAAGGTTATGCTCGTGATTTTGAAGGGGCTGCTTTGAGCAAGCAAACCATTACTGTAAAATTCTCTATTTATCCTGAAGGTCAATCCAATGAATACGAAGAAGAACAAACGGTGGATACAGATGCCTATGGTGTATTTCATGCAGTAGTAGGTTCAGAAAAACCCAATGATTTTGGCAAAATAAATTTTGGGAGATACAAGTACTGGCTAAAAGTAGAAGTAAAAGCATTTGGAAGTAGTTATGTAGAAATCAGTAATACAGAATTACTGAGCGTACCATATGCTAAAGCCTCAGAAACAGCTTCAAATGGTGTTCCTGCGGGTACGATTCTTCCTTTTGCTGGCGATAAATCTAAAATCCCTGCTGGTTATTTGCCGTGTGATGGTTCTTTGGTAAGTAAAACAGTTTACCCCGATTTGTACAATGCTATTGGAAGTGCCTGGGGAGAAAGTGGTGGAGATTTCTATGTACCTGATTTAAGAGGTCAATTTTTAAGAGGTGTTGCCGATGGACAAAATAGTGATCCTGATAGGGATGCTAGGTTTGCGAAGAACGGAGGGAATGATGGCGATAGGGTAGGGTCTTTTCAAAATGATGAAATAGAAAAACACAATCATGATGAAGGTAGTTTGGTAACAAGTACAAGTGGTGCGCATAAACATGACATTAGAGCACAAAATGGAGGTGATGTATCAGATAGAAATGATAATGATTGGATCGTAGAAAATAATGGAGATAGTGATAATCGCAACATTGATGATAGGATACGTTCCGCTGGAGACCATACTCATGACATTACTGGAAATACAGGAGATAGAGGAGGTGATGAAACCCGCCCAAAGAATGCCTATGTATGGTATATGATTAAGTACTGATAGATGGTTATCCATCGAACCCTCAAAGAACTTTCTTTCCAATATAAGAACAAACAAACACAGATTAACTGCCAAAAAGAGGCACTTAAATCTCATAATCTATGAAGAAATTATTACTCATTATATATGTTTTGCTTACTGTTACTAGTTTGAGTGCCCAGCATGACTATACTACTTATAGCATAGGTTACTTGGGTGGTCAACAAAAGGTAAAAGAAAGCACAGAAGACTCCATGTTAATCAGCATTTCAGGAGGTAATGCCATTACCTCTCCCTATTTTAACATATTAGACCAAACTGATATAATGGTGGGTTTTCCTTTTAATGTAGGTTACTTTCCATTGGTGTTTGACAAAGAACTTTTTGTCTCTAAAGGTTATTTTGCGGATCATATTTTACTTGAATGGAGCATTTTGGCTTTGCAGAGTAGGATAGAACGTTTTCTTATATATAGAAAACCACTTGGTAGTGAAGGAGATTCTCTTCTGGTAGCCAATATCCCTGCAGATGAATACAATTGGAAAGACGAGCTTGCCGAAAAAGGGCAACTATACAAATATACTATTTTTGCTAAAGGAATTGCAGATGACTTATTGTTGCCCTTTGTAAATGTGGTAGAAGGTGTAGGTTTTGCATTTCCAGTAGGTACAGTTTCAGGAAGAATTACCTATGAAGGAGGGACTGCTGTAGAAAATGTAGTGGTGATGGCAGAGACAGATGGTAATTTATCTGGTAAGAGTATTTATTTAAATGGTACTGATGCGTATTTAAATATCCCTCATCAAGCAAAAGACAAAGAATTAGAAATAAAAAATGGATTCACCTTTCAGGCATGGAGCAGACTCCATGAAACACAAGGAGGGGTTTTGTTCAGCAAGGGCGAACAATATCAAATAGATGTATCCACTTCAGCAATTAGTTTTCGTGTAAAAGATGCAACTGTTACCTTGCCCTTTACTGCTCCGGTAGACTCTTTTTTTCATATCTCTGCCAGTTATGATCCTACTGATAGCTTAAGGTTATATGTACAAATTGATGAAGAAAGAAGTTTGTATGCCTCAAGTAAAGCGGGGCAACAACCCGATGCAAGCGCATTTGATGATATTTATTTAGGAAGAGATGCCGATGGCAGAGGTACTTATTTTAAAGGCTATATTGACGAATTACGTCTTTGGAATACAACACTTTCTGAAGAAGAAATTCTAAGAGATTACTCCAGATACATAGCAGGTACGGAAGATCACCTTGTAGGCTATTGGAGGTTAAATACGGGTCTTGCAGATCGTTTTTTTGATGCGGCAAGAAAAGGATATACTTTTTATGAAAACCACGGTTGGGTATGGCGAGCAGCATGGAGCGAGAAAAAGCCACTACAAAGTCAATTAGCTTTTAAGGGTATTACCGATGCAGAAGGTAATTACATTATATCAGGTTTTCCTTACGAAACAGGTGGTTCTCAATACACATTTACGCCCATGTTTGGGGTGCATAGTTTTGAACCCACACAACATTTGCGATTTGTAGGGGATGGGGCTTCCATACACAATGGGCTAGATTTTGACGATGTTTCCTCTTTTAAAGTAAGTGGTACGGTTTGGTACAAAGACACCTACTTCCCTGTAGAAGGAGTATCTATTAGAGTAGATGGAAAACCAGCGATTAATGCAGATGGTCAATTAATTGTATCTGATAATTTGGGTCAATTTACAGTAGATGTTCCTATTGGTAACCATGCATTGCGATTAGAAAAAAATCAACATGGTTTTGCCTATGAAGGGCGCTTTCCTGCTCCAGATGAAAATACACCAGTAGGAGAAATTCCGACATTTAATTTTCAAGAACCTATTGTAGGTTTAGAGTTTTTCGATACTACCTTGGTAAAAGTAGTAGGTAGGATAGTGGGAGGCCCTGTAGAAGAACAAAAAGCACTTGGTTTTGGCAAATCAAATAATAACATAGGTAATGCTAAAGTCGTCTTATCAACAGAAAAAGGGTTTGATGTAACGCAAGCATTTATATCTGAAAATATCGAAGAAGGTGAAGTTACGAACACAGTAGAAAGAGATACTAAAATAACTAATATTTACCCAAACACTGAAACCGGTGAATATATAGCATATCTTCTACCTGAAAAATATACTGTCACGAATATAACTGCAGGTGACTATACTTTTGGTGATG